>NZ_JAEQDD010000042.1:0-36227 GCF_020737885.1 Microcoleus sp. PH2017_34_RAT_O_A
AGGAAGAAGGAAGAAGGAAGAAGGAAGAAGGAAGAAGGAAGAAGGAAGAAGGAAGAAGGAAGAAGGAAGAAGGAAGAAGGAAGAAGGAAGAAGGAAGAAAAAATACACAGCAAGCCTTTGAGCGATCGGGATTTGAGGCTTAATTAGGTGGATTTACTTATTAGTGCTAAAATTTCAGCTAACAGCAGTAGCAGGTTGTAGTATTTTTGTGGTATAATCAATTAGCTCGATCGAACTTGCGTAACAGTAAAACAGTAAAATAGCAATTTATTTCCGAACCATGAACAAGATTGTCGTAGGCCTCTCCGGCGGGGTCGATAGTTCCGCAGCAGCCGCAATTTTACACCATCAGGGCTATGAAGTGGTGGGTTTAACGCTGTGGTTGATGAAAGGCAAAGGTCAATGCTGCTCTGAGGGAATGGTCGATGCCGCTAAAATTTGCGAAGATTTGGGCGTTCCCCATCACATTGTTGACAGCCGCGAGGTCTTTCAGGCAAGTATTGTCGATTTTTTGGTGGACGGTTACAGTGCAGGAGTTACACCTCTGCCTTGTTCGCAGTGCAATAAAACTGTGAAGTTCGGGCCGATGCTCAAGTACGCTCGCGAAGAGCTGGGTATTGAAAAGATTGCTACGGGGCACTACGCTCGCATTACCTATGATACTGCTACCGATCGCTATCAGTTGCTGCGGGCGATCGACCCTGCGAAAGATCAGTCTTATTTCTTGTACGATTTAACACAGGATTTACTGGCGGGTACGGAGTTTCCTTTGGGGGAAATCACCAAGACTGAAACTCGCAGAATTGCGGCGGAATTTGGCTTGACAACCGCTGATAAGCCGGAAAGTCAGGATTTGTGTTTGGTGGAAAGTAACGGTTCGATGCGGGCTTTTCTCGACAAGTACATTGCGCCGCAAAAGGGTGACATTGTAGATAAGTCCGGCCGCGTACTCGGACAGCACGACGGCGTGCACCACTACACTATCGGCCAGCGGAAGGGCCTGGGGATTGCCGCACCGGAACCGCTGTATGTGATTGAACTTGATGCTGGTGCTAATCGGGTAATTGTGGGCGATCGCCAGTTGGCAGTAGAATCTGACTGCAATGTCCAGAAAGTAAATTGGGTTTCTGTCGCTGGGCCGATCGCTCCGATTCGGGCTTCCGTGCAGATTCGCTATCGATCGCAACCCGTCCCCGCTACAATTATTCCCGTGGAATCATCCGAAGCAGACGAAAAAGCAAGCGGTACAAGAGTCAAGGTAATTTTTGACGAACCGCAGTTGAGCATTACCCCCGGACAAGCCGCAGTTTGGTATGACTCAGATGTGCTCTTAGGCGGCGGGATTATTGAAAGAAAAAAACTCCCAAATTGATGTTAGGGGATGGCTCGCGTGGGTGCATCTCAATGCAAGCGAATATATCCGTAGGGGCGAAGCATGACCGCATAAAATAGGAGATTATAACTAATAACTTATATGCGGTCATGCTTCGCCCTCTTCAAAAAACCAGATGCACCCGCTCGCGTCCCCACCCCACAAGAAATCTACCACAATAAAATCTAGTCTTTGTGGAACAGGCATCTTGCCTGTTCCAAAAGGAAATTTATTGTTCATTTCACAGGGTCAAATTCCCTTAACTAACTTTCTTTTCCAACCGCAACACATTCCCCCTAGCATTGGTGCGGTAAACCCAAGTTTGGCCGCCATCAGAAACCACAACCCGCCAACCTTCAACAATCATTTGGCCGCAAATTTCATCAGATTTCGCGAGTCCCAAACAAGTATTCGGCCAACTTTGCCGGCTCGATTCAGTGACTTTCAACTTGTCAGCAGCAATCCCAGTCGAGCGCGACAACTCTTGGCGAACTGCGGCTGCAACGTTTGCGGGCAACTGGTTCGGGGGATTTTGGCGCGTACCCTCAGCCAAATTGCCCGGTTCGGAAATTAGACTATTTAGTACCAATCCCGAATAGCTGATTTTTTTTTGATCCCCGACAGCGGGAAATTGCTGCGCTGTTTGCTCATCTTGGTTTTCTACCTGAACGAGGGACTGTTTGAGGGCGCCCGCGTTAGCCGCAGCGGTGTGGATTAGCGCCGGATACATTTCCCATGCCAGAATTCCCGTCAGCACCAAAGCCAAGATTAAAGGATTAGGCTGCTTTTCACCTCGGTTTTGATTGTTTTGAGAGTTATTTTCGGAGATTGGTTTCATAGTACGCCCTCTGCCTCACTTTACACTCTTGCGCGATCGCTCCGGAGCACTCAAATGCAGATACCGATATAGACACTGCTGCTGGTGCTGTTTGTTCCTTGGTGCAGAACCGACTTAACAGAGTCGTGCGGCGCAAGTATCTTATACTCCCTGCTGCCACTTCTGTTTCAGGAAACTTGCACTACCAGTTATTACTTAATTTTTACTTTTAGTATAGTATTGAGCAAAATTTATCGCTAGGTAAATCTGCTGAAACAAAAATGATTTTGGGGGAACATCTCAGTATAAATGACTATTCATCGTGCCCAAACTTCTGAAGGTTTTGTAGACAAGGGGAGGCGAACTGAGCCAGTGAGAGCCAAGGGATGCCGTACAATCTGTAGCAACAGGACGGGAACGCATGATAAATTAAGCAAGCTATCGCTGATTAATTAGAGGATTTAGGTTTTCAAGAGCGATCGTCCCCGAAAATAACTTAGTAGCGATCGCTAATTTTTTAGTAACATCTTGTTGAAATATATCGATTATGAACAGAAAATCCCTAGGAATCCATTTAATGAATCGGATCAGCTATCCTCAAAAATTCATCTTGATCGGTTTTCTATTTGCGATGCCGTTAGTCTTGATGATGTACCTGCTGATTTCCGAAATTAACACCAGAGTTGATTTTGCCCAAAAAGAAATCTACGGCAATCAATACCTGCGTCCGCTGCGCCAGTTGAGGGAATACATACCGAAATTTCACCTGTTAAATTATCAGGGTTTAAATCCAAATTTAAGCCAGCACGAGTCCTGGGATAATTTTGAAGCTAAGATAGACGCGGACTTTCAATCCCTGGCAAATACCGACCGCCAGTTAGGAACAACTTTAGTTTCCCGCGAGCAATTTAATACCATTTATCAAAATTGGCAAAAATTTAAACTTCATCGGAGCCAGTGGAGTTTAGAAACTTACGATGTTGTATATCAAAAAATCGCATATGATATTAATAAATTGAGCGCTCACGTCGGCGATACTTCCAATCTCATATTAGACCCAGATTTAGATACCTATTATTTGATGGATGCAACTTTGTTGAAAATTCCAGAAATGCAAAAATTATTGTCAGAAATTAGGCTATTTTCTCAAAAAAGTAGCCTGCGTTCCGATGCCACACCTGAGGAAAGAGCGAAATTGATTACTTTTGCGGGCAAATTGAGAGAACTCAATCAGGATTTAGCAATCAATATGGAGGTAGGATTTAGCAACAATCCTCACGGGAATCTGCGACCGAAATTAAGCCAAGATTTGATAAAATTTAACTCAGTAGTAGAGCAACTAACTGGGCAACTAGATAAACTAATTTATCCCACAGCCACAGTCGAATATTATACCTATCTCGATGGCAGCGACCGAGTTCTGAATTCGAGTTTTGAACTGTGGGACAAAAGTGTCAATGAATTAGACTTTCTCCTGCAAAAACGTATAGATGCTTTAGTTACTAGAAAACACTTAATTTATGTTTTTATTCTAATTATTTTAACAATAGTTGTTTATTTATTTGTATCTTTTTACCTAGCAGTCATGCAAACTGTATTTGTGCTTGAGGAAGCGTCAAAAAATATGGCAAGTGGCAATATTGACCACAAAATTATTTTGGATAACAAAGATGAACTCGGGCAAGTTGTGGGTGCATTTAACAAGATTGCCGAGGCTTTGGTTGGTGCGAATCAAGAAATTACTGTTCTTAACGATCGCCTAAAATCCGAAAATATGCGGATGAGTGCCGAACTAGATGTCACTCGCAAAATTCAGCAGATGCTGCTGCCGAAAGACCGAGAATTGAAGGAAGTTATTGGCTTAGATATTGCAGGATTTATGGAACCTGCTGATGAAGTAGGCGGTGACTATTACGATGTACTCCAGCACGAAGGTAAAGTAAAAATTGGTATTGGCGACGTGACGGGACACGGATTGGAGAGCGGTGTTTTAATGATTATGCTTCAAACAGCAGTGCGAACTTTGCTCACCTACAACGAAGCCGATCCGGTAAGATTTTTAACCGCTATTAACACTGTAATTTACGATAATATGCAGCGGATGAAATGGGATAAGAACGCTAGCCTTGCTTTGCTAGACTATCACGAGGGAATGCTGAAGTTGAGCGGCCAGCACGAAGAAATGATTGTCGTGCGGTGTAACGGTTCTGCCGAGCGGTTTGATACAATCGATTTGGGTTTCCCGATCGGGCTGGATGAAGATATTGCTGATTTTGTGGCCCAAACCCTTGTCCAGTTGCATTCAGGAGATGTGGTAGTGCTGTACACTGATGGGATTACGGAGGCTAAAAATATGAATAAAGTGCTTTATGGTTTAGATAGGTTAATTAAGGTAATACAGATTAATTGGCAGCAAACGGCTACAGAGATCAGGCACGCTGTAATTGACGACGTGCGATCGCACATCGGCCAACAAAAAGTTTTTGATGACATCACATTGCTGGTTCTAAAACAAAAATAGGGAATTGGGAATTGGGCATGGGGCATGGGGCATGGGGCATGGGGCATGGGGCATGGGGCATGGGGCATGGGGCATGGGGCATTGGTAGCAACTCGCCAATAACCAATAACCAATAACAACAGTCAACCAACAAATAACAACTAACAAATAACAACTAACAAATAACAACTAATATGATTCAGACTTTCGGCGATTTCATCGAGCCGACTCCCAGCCACGAATATTTAATAATTGGATTTTCCCCGAGTTCGATCCCCCTCAAGCAGCGGTGGCGGAACAACGGTTTGTCGGCGGATTTTCTGGCTGACTACTTGACGACTTTTTTCCCTGGAAACGAGGATGACCCCTCGACAATTGACAGACAAGCTGAAATTAAAAGTGCTGTTAGCTATATTGCTAATGAGTTATTAGAGAATGCGATGAAGTTTAATGATGAGACATCGGAACACCCGATCAACATTAAACTGCAATTAAGGAGCGACGGACTGATTTTCTCAGTTGCTAACACCATCCCTCCGCAAGGTGTAGGGAAGTTTCAGGCTTACATTCAGCAGTTGCTGGAGTCCGATCCGAGCGAGCTGTACATTGAGCGGTTGGAAAAAAATGCTGCTGACGAAAATTCTACTAATTCAGGATTGGGCCTGCTAACCATGCTGAGCGATTATACCACCAAAATAGGTTGGAAGTTCCAGACGGTGCAAAAAGACCCGGAAGTAATTACGGTGACAACTATGGTGCAATTAAGAGTATTGTAAAACTTCATTGAGTTTATAAGCAATTATAAACAATAATGGTATTCTATAGTTGTGAGTGTTGAACAAGGAATACGCATCGCCCAAAAAACGCAAGTCTCAAATGCAATTAACAGAGAGGCACATCATTAAATCAACGGAACACCGTTTCGCCCAAATAGACGAACTAGCTTTCAAGTCCAAAAACCTCTACAATGCCGCCAATTACGTCATTCGTCAGAGCTTTATTTATGGATGGGGTTATGTCAGTTATAACGAAATGAACCGATTGATGAAGTCTCAGGTCGCATACAAGGCTTTGCCTGCTAAAGTAAGCCAGCAAATCTTGATGGTGCTAGACAAGAATTGGAAATCGTTTTTTGAAGCCGTTAAAGCTTACAAAGTTGATTCTTCAAAATTCACTGGTCGCCCAAAACTGCCGAAGTACAAAGATAAAGTTAAAGGGCGAAACCTTCTGGTCTACACGATTCAAGCAATTAGCAGCAAACAGTTGAAGAAAGGAATCATTAAACTTTCGGGTACAGAACTTTTAATTAAAACCCAAGTCAATCACGACCAGGTTTGCCAAATTAGGCTGGTTCCGAAATGTGATTCCTATGTAATTGAGGTAATTTATGATGAACCGGAGTCCACCCTGGGCAACGCTAATTTTGTAGCTAGTATTGATTTAGGACTGGACAATTTAGTGGCGTTAACTTCAAATCAACCGGGATTTATCCCTTTGTTGATTAACGGGCGACCATTGAAATCGATCAACCAGTTCTACAACAAGCGGAAAGCACGATTGCAATCCCAGTTAAAAGGGAACCGCAAAACTTCGCCCCGCATTCAGCGCTTAACTCGCTGTCGCAATCAGAAAGTTGATAATTACTTACATCATGCTAGCCGTCTAATTATTAACCTTTTGCTAACCAAGCAGATTGGGACGCTAGTAATTGGCAAGAACGCGCAGTGGAAAACCGAGATCGATCTAGGGAAGCAAACCAATCAAAACTTTGTTAGTATTCCTCACTCTCGATTAATTGAAATGTTGGAGTACAAAGCTCGGTTGGCGGGAATCAATGTAATTGTGCAGGAAGAATCCTACACATCCCGCTCCAGTTTTTTAGGTTTAGACCCAATTCCTGTTTATGGAAAAACCGAAAAAGAGCCTGTGTTTACAGGGGGGCGGATTAAGCGAGGTTTGTACAAAACATCGACTGGTCAGTTGATTAATTCTGACGTGAATGCTTCTTACAATATTCTCAGAAAAGCAATCCCAAATGCGTTCAGCGATGGGATAGAGAGCTGCGTAGTTCAGCCGAGGCGGGTCAATCCGCTTAAAGTGAAAGTGAAGGGGGAGGGACTTGAAGCCTCCCATGCCTATAAATGACTATACTTTTACCAGCTATAAGTATCGCTGGCGATCGATAATATCTAAGGGACTTTTTTTTGCGGCAATGGAAATTAAAACAGAAGATTACGGGATCTGTTACGATCCATCAACGGCAACCGTGAGTTTTAGAGGATCTCTAAGGTTGAGCGGGCCCCAAGAGTACGCACCGATAGTGCAGTTGCTGGAGGAGGTAGCCGATTTGGCACCGGCAAAAATTACCCTCAATTTGCAACAGTTAGAATTTTTGAACAGTTCAGGCATAAATATGCTGTCGAAGTTTATTATCGAAGTCCGCAAAAAAGCTCGGGTGCAAATGGCGGTACAAGGTTCTCAACGTATAGCTTGGCAAGGTAAATCTGTGAAGAATTTCCAGCGCCTAATGCCGAGTTTGCAGTTTGAATTACTATAGACATATGATGACTTTTAGGGTATGGACTGTTGAGCAATTTTCTGTTAGTCGAGGCGCAAATTCTCGGGTTATGCTGGAAGAACAACCATCTAGAGAACAGCTACTTTTAGAGATAGAAAGATTGCGCCAGCAAGTGGAAGACTTGAAGGAGGAAAAAGCGGATCTGGAAATCTTGCTGGAAAATACTGCTGAACATTCCGATACGGTGGAATCTGAGTTGCGCTATCGGGCATTGGAGGCGGTGCGGGAAGGCGAAATCAAGCTAGCTCAATTTCTGGAAGCGATTCCCGTAGGCGTGGCGGTGCTCGATGCTCAAGGTAAACCTTACTACGTCAATCGTGCCGGACAGCAGTTACTCGGCCAAGGGGTGTTGCCGTTAAATGCTGTTGATGATTTGTCAAAAAGTTATAAATTTTATATCGCGGGAACTGATATTATTTACCCTTCACAGAATTTGCCGCTCGTCCGAGCTTTGACGGGAGAAAGTTCGACTGCTGACGATCTGGAAATTCATAGACTAGACAAGAAAATCCCCCTTGAGACTTGGGGGACGCCAATTTTTGACGGTGGCAAAGTTGCTTTTGCGATCGCAGTTTTTCAAGATGTCACGGAACGCAAACAAGCTGAAGCCGACCGCCAAACATTTATTAAGGAATTATTTGAAGTCAATAAAAGCTTAGAAAAATCTCTGGATGCTGAATCGGAATTAACTGATGCCTACGGGCGATTTGTGCCACATCAATTTCTCAATTTGTTGGGATATGAAAGTATTATTGATGTCAGTTTAGGCGATCAAGTGCAGCAGGAAATGTCGGTGCTGTTTGCGGACATCCGCGATTTCACGACGCTTTCCGAAACTATGACTCCTCAAGAAAATTTTAATTTTATAAATGCTTACCTGTCGCGCATGGAGCCTGCTATTACTAGCAATCACGGGTTTATTGACAAATATATCGGCGATGCGATTATGGCTTTGTTTAGCGACTGTGCAGATGATGCAGTGAAAGCTGGTATTGCGATGCTAAATATCCTGAATGATTACAACAGATACCGTTTAAGTGTGGGCTACATCCCGATTAAAATTGGGATTGGGATCAATTCTGGTTCTTTGATGCTGGGGACAGTTGGTGGCACAAGCAGAATGGATAGCACGGTGATTAGTGATGCTGTTAATTTGGCATCTCGGATTGAAGGGTTGACGAAAGATTATGGCGTTCCTATGTTAATTTCTCAGCAGACATTGGAACGGTTGCGAAATCCGGCTGATTATAATATTCGGATTGTGGATAAAGTACAGGTAAAAGGAAAATTACAATATGTCACAATATATGAGGTCTTCGATGCCGATCCGCCGGAAATTCTCTCGGCTAAGCTAGCAAATTTGGCGGTATATACTGAAGCAATGTTACTTTGCGATCGCCATGAGTACCGATTGGCAGGAAAATTGTTTGAAGAGTGTTTGCGGAAAAATCCGAGCGATCGGGTAGCTCGCATTTACCTGAAACGCTGTCGGGATTGGCGATCGCTCCTCAGGGAAATTTAGTCAGTTGGCTGTTGGCAGTTGGCAGTTGACAGTTGACAGTTGACAGTTGACAGTTGACAGTTGACAGTTGACAGTTGACAGTTGACAGTTGACAGTTGACAGTTGGCAGTTGGCAGTTTAAGAGGTTTCGCGACATTGCATCGGGAGCATCTCAGTTTTGCATTTATATATAGTGCTGTCCCCGCTCGCGAGTACAATACGCGAGCGGGGACGCTCGCACTATAATAAAAAAATGCTTTTTACAAAAATGAGATGCTCCCTTGACAGTTGACAGTTGACAGTTGACAGTTGACAGTTGGCAGTTGGCAGTTTAAGAGGTTTCGCGACATTGCATCTACCAAGAAACCGGGTTTCTCATTTAAAAGTGTGTAAGTCCTGATAATATAATTACTAATTTGGAGTGTCAATAAAAGACGATGGGAATTAACAAGTGGCAGTCGAGAATATCTATAAAACCTTCAGTAATTAAAGTTATAGCTTTGTTCTGCCTCTGCTGCTTGTTAACTGCAAGCTGCGGACAGAGTGCCAGTCGATCGCCCAATTCGCCCAATTCGCCCAACAACGATCGCGTGACAATTGGCACAACCTTGAAATTGCGGACGATCGACCCCGCCGACGCTTACGAAACCATCTCAGGACAACTGCTGCGAAATTTGGGCGATACTCTCTACACCTACGAGTCGGGAACGACAAAGTTAATCCCCCACTTGGCGACAGCAATGCCAAAAGTTAGCAAAGACGGATTGACATATACAATTCCCTTGCGTCAAGGCGTGATTTTTCACGACGACACACCGTTTAACGCCGCAGCAATGGAATTTTCCTTGCAGCGGTTTATCAAAAATGGCGGTCGTCCGGCTTTCTTGTTGGGCGATGCAGTAGAATCGGTGAAAGCGACGGGCGAATACGAATTAACTTTTCAACTCAAAAAGCCTTTTGCTGCGTTTCCTTCTTTGCTGACATTTGCCGGTCTTTGTCCGATTTCTCCGAAAGCTTATGAGATTGGGGACGGTAAATTTAAACCGGATACTTTTGTGGGAACTGGACGCTACAAACTGGCGAAGTACGGTAGCGATTCTCTGAAGTTTGACGCCTTTGATAAGTATTGGGGAGAAAAACCCGTCAATAGAGGTATTGACATTTTGCTGCTTTCGAGTTCTTCAAATTTGTTCAATACTTTTAGGACTGGTGCGATCGATGTAGCTTATTTATCCCTGGATGCGGATCAAGTTCGCAGCTTGGATGAGGGAGCAAAAAAAGGGAAATGGCAGGAAATCGCGGGGGAGAGCAGTACAGTTAGTTATATGACGCTGAATCTCAATTCTAAACCGCTGGATAAGTTAGAGGTGAGACAGGCGATCACCGCGGCGATGGATCGGCCGTTGATTAACGATCGCGTCCTCCGAGGACAAGCCCAGCCTCTGTACAGCCTGATTCCCACAACCTTCGACGTTAACAAGCCAGTATTTAAAGAACTGTACGGCGACGCCAACATGACAAAAGCCAAGGAATTGCTAAAAAAAGCGGGATATTCGGCCGCCAATCCGTTTATTTTTCAAATTTGGCATCCTAGCGGTTCTACAAAACGAGGTTTAGTGGCGAGTACGATTAAAGCTTTAGCCCAACTCAAAATGGACGGGATAATGCAGGTGGAAATTAACAGCGTTGAATCTCCGACTTTGTTTCAGAATATAGAGAAGGGGATTTATCCTGCGGTGTTGGTGGATTGGTACGCTGACTTTTTCGACGCTGACAATTACATTCAGCCGTTTTTGGATTGTGCGACGGGTTCGGCGGCCCGCGGGTGTGAAAAGGGTGCCAGTCAGGGGCAGGGTTCGTTTTATTATAGCGATCGGGTAAATCAACTGATCGCCAAGCAGCGCCAAGAAGCCAACCCTCAAACCCGCAAAGCTTTGTTTGCCGAAATTCAGGACATACTAGGTCAAGATGTACCTTTCATCCCTCTATGGCAGGATAAGGACTATACTTTTGCTCAGAACAGCATCACGGGTGTCCGTCTCGAACCGACGCAATCCTTTCCCTTTTGGTTCCTGAAAAAGCAATAATTGTTTACAATAATTGTTGGGAGTTTAAACGTCCATAATTCTATCATCTTTTGTGCACAACAGGGTGATGATTGTCACAGTTTATCGAAGAGACCGATCACCCCACTCTCTCTAAAAATGTTGGATATTATTAGTAGAGAGAGATATCGCCGAGGGTGAGTATATGAAATTTGGAATTTTAACAACAACAGGGCTGCTAATTGCGATCGGTTTTGCTTCTGGAGTCAAAGCAGAAAACGTATCACAAGTCAAGCAACTATTAGAAACTAAAAATTGCAGCAAATGTGACTTGACAGGAGCGCAGCTTTCTGGCATGAATCTCAGCGGTGCGAATTTGAACGGTGCAAATTTGAGTGGTGCAAATTTGAGCGGTACAAATTTGAACGAAGCCAAATTAAACGCAGTAAATCTGACACAAGCTAAATTGCAAGGTGCGAGCTTAATTGGGGCTAAAATGCACGGGGCAAATTTGGAGGGTGCTGATTTGACTCGCGCTAACCTGAGTTTGGCTGGTTTAGTAATTGCCAGTTTGAAAAATACCAACCTTACCAGTGCTAATTTGGTCGGGGCTAATTTAGAAAGTGCTAATTTGACTGGGGCGAACCTGAGAAATGCCCGTCAGTCTGTCGCGAATCTGGGAAATATCACCCTCCGGGGCGGTAGTTTGTCGGGAATAGATGTGCTGGGGGTTAACTTGCGGGATGCTAATTTGACTGGTGCTAATTTGACCGGTGCTAACTTGAACGGTTCGGATTTGACTGGCGCTAATTTACAGGATGCCAATATGGCAAATGTAGATTTGAAAAACGCTGCTTTGCCGTAGGACGATCGCCAATTGCTATATCAGACTATCGTGTTTAACAACCTTAATATAATCCTGTAGGGGCAATTTCTGAAATTGCCCCTATAATTTTAATTTCCTTCATTCATTTGACAGTTTGTAGGGGCGGTGCCCCCGTGCCCGCCCTCTTCGTTGACTGTTGACAAAAGAAGGAACAGGATTGGAGTAACGAAGAGCCTGATTTTAATTTCTCCCGGGCTTGGGGCTTTAAACTAATTCTTTCTGGTAATTTTAATTTTCCGTTAAGTCTGAGATGAGAGAGGACTGAAGTCCTCACTACAAACCTGAGAGTTATTTAACTTGATTTGAGATCAATCTTCGTCAGCGGCATCTTGGGGAAAACGGATAATGTCATCATCACCCAGATATTCGCCATTTTGGATTTCAATCATCACCAAGGGAATAACGCCGGGGTTTTCCACGCGGTGAGCGGTATTCATGGGAACGTAGGTTGACTGTTTCTGCATGAGAATGGTCTCTTTGTCATCGCAGATAACTTTAGCGGTACCGGAGACGACAACCCAGTGTTCGCTGCGGTGATAGTGCATTTGGGTGCGGATGTGGTGTCCCGGTTTGACTTCGATGCGATTGATCTTGTAGCGATCGCCCGCGTCTATGACTGTAACTTTACCCCAAAACCGAGTTTGCGTGCGATCGTCCGTTTTTTCGATTGTGTCCACTGTTTCCACCATGCTGTTGATCTCGCTAACGGTGTCTGTAAAAATATCTGTAGTTGAAAGTATATCAGGGACTGGTAAGTCGGAATCCAAAATAATTATTCTGCTCATGGAAACAATGGTCGATTAGACATCCGATCTTCATTTATCACTTGTTCAAGATATTCCGCAGTTTCTTTTTGTTCTTGTTCATCATCCTCATCTTCTCGCCACGATCGCAATAATTCGATCGCAGGTTGATTTCTTTTGATCCTTTCCTCCTTCGACAGTTTAGTAAAATCTACGTTTTCAGGTGTCTGGGCGGGTTCCGGTAATCCGGGCTTAACCGTCACAGTTTCCAGAAATAACCGCATCATTTTCAGCAAATTCGGCCAATATTCTCTCGGAGTTTGCTGAATTACACTGAGAAACTCTACCATTTCGTTGCCAATGCGAGGTTCTGGCGCTGAAGTTGCTGTCGCTGGACTTTCACTGACTAAAGCTTGTTCAGACATAATCATTTTTCTCCTTTCTCGGATTTATATGAATCAGCGGGTCGATCGATATCCTGGATGGGAAGCCAGAGATTGGCGATCGAATTCGCCTCTACTTATATTGTAAATATTGTAAACAAAAGGCGGAGGATGATTCATTCAAATTATGGGATTTGCTTGAACCGCAGATATCAGCGGATGAACACAGATGTACGCAGATAATTAATTCATCTGCGTACATCTGCGTTTATCTGCGGTTCTAAATAACCATCTAAGTCAGCGGGTGCATCTCATTTTTGAAGAGGGCGAAGCATGACCGCATATAAGTTATTAGTTATAATCTCATATTGACTGCGGTCATGCTTCGCCCCTACACACATATTTGCCAAACCCAGATGCACCCTCAGTAAGCTGCGATGATATTACTTGCTCAAAACACCCTCAGGAATCCCCAAAATATCCTCAATCCGAGGCATATCTTCCAAAGCAATCACTCGCCCTTCATCCTCAAAGCCCGCAATCTGATCGAAATTTAAATATCGATACAAATCACCAGCAAAAGGATTGATTTTCTTCGCCACAATCTCTTGGTATTCTTCGACTGTGGGAATTCGACCCAACAGCGAACAAACTGCGGCTAATTCCGCAGAACCGAGATAAACTTGCGCGTCTTTACCCATGCGGTTGTTGAAATTACGAGTCGAAGTTGAAAACACGGTTGTCGCATCTTTAACCCGCGCTTGATTGCCCATACAAAGACTGCATCCCGGCATTTCTGTGCGCGCTCCAGCCGCTCCAAAAATGCTGTAATAACCTTCTTCTTTCAGTTGCTGTTCGTCCATCCGAGTTGGCGGACAAATCCACAGGCGAGCTTTCACTTCCCCTGCACCTTCCAACACCTTCGCAGTGGCGCGGTAGTGACCGATATTTGTCATGCAGGAACCGACAAATACTTCGTCTACCCGATCGCCCGCAACCTCACTCAACAGCTTCACATTATCCGGGTCATTCGGCGCAGCCACAATCGGTTCAGTAATCTCATTGAGATCGATTTCGATGATTTCCACATACTCCGCATCAGCATCCGCCTCAAGCAACACCGGATTAGCCAGCCATTCCTCCATCTTCGCCACCCGGCGCATCATCGTCCGCGCATCTTCATAGCCCCGCGCCACCATATTTTTGAGCAGTGCGACATTAGAACGAATGTACTCAGAAACAGTCTCAGCGCTCAATTTAATCGTGCATCCGGCGCAAGAACGCTCGGCCGAGGCATCGGTCAATTCAAAAGCCTGCTCGACCTTCAAATCGGGCAAACCTTCAATCTCCATAATTCGCCCAGAAAAGACGTTTTTCTTATTCTGTTTCGAGACTGTCAGCAAACCTTTTTGAATTGCTACGTAGGGAATTGCATTCACAACATCTCGCAGCGTTACTCCCGGTTGTAATTCACCTTTGAACCGGACTAGAACTGATTCTGGCATATCCAAAGGCATCACGCCCAAAGCAGCAGCAAAAGCTACTAATCCCGAACCCGCCGGAAAGGAAATCCCTAATGGAAAACGAGTGTGAGAATCGCCGCCTGTTCCCACTGTATCCGGCAATAACATCCGGTTCAGCCAAGAGTGAATAATTCCGTCTCCGGGACGCAAAGCTATGCCCGCGCGCTGTGCCATGAAATCGGGCAATTCGTGGTGAGTTTTGACATCCACTGGTTTCGGATAGGCAGCGGTGTGACAAAAACTTTGAATTACCAAATCGGCGCTAAATCCCAGACAAGCAAGTTCTTTTAATTCGTCCCGAGTCATGGGGCCGGTGGTATCTTGGGAACCGACTGTGGTCATTAATGGTTCGCAAGATGTGCCGGGACGAACGCCGGACAAACCGCAAGCTTTTCCTACCATCTTTTGAGCTAAGGTGAAGCCTTTTCCGGTATCGGCGGGAATAGTTGGACGGGTGAAAATCGGGCTAATTTCTAGTCCTAAAGCTTCGCGAACTTTGTCGGTTAAGGTGCGTCCGATTAATAGGGGAATTCGACCGCCGGCGCGAACTTCGTCGAGGATTGTGTCGGGTTTGAGGGTGAAGGTGGAGATGATTTCTCCGGCTTCGTTGGTGATTTCGCCTTTGTAGGGATGGATGGTGATTACCATGCCGGTTTCCATTTTGGCGACATCGCATTCGATCGGCAATGCGCCGGAATCTTCAGCGGTATTGAAGAAAATCGGGGCGATCGCACTTCCTAGAATATATCCGCCGTTGCGCTTGTTTGGTACAAACGGAATATCGTTACCAATGTGCCACAACACGGAGTTAATCGCCGATTTCCGCGAGGAACCGGTGCCGACAACATCGCCAACGTAGGCGACGGGATGGCCTTTTTCTTTCAATTGGGCGATCGTTTCTAAGGCCCCTGGCATCTTGCTTTCGAGCATCGCCAAAGCGTGCAGGGGAATGTCCGGCCGCGTGGTAGCCTGAGGTGCGGGAGACAAGTCATCGGTATTGGTTTCTCCGGGCACTTTGAAGACTGTAACAGTAATGGCTTGGGCTAGTTCGGGGCGGCCGGTAAACCACTCGGCATCAGCCCAGGAATCGACTACCTGCTTCGCGTAGGGATTGGTATCCGACAGGGCGAGAATGTCGTGGAAGGCATCGAATACTAACAGCGTTTTGCTCAGAGCCCGGGCTGCGGTGGCGGGGATAGCGATTTCGGCAGTAGGATTGAGCAAGTCGATTAAAGATTGGACGTTGTAACCGCCCATCATTGTCCCCAGCAGGTAAACTGCCCATTTGGGAGCAATTAGGGGGCTGTGGATTTCACCTTTGGCGATGCCGGTTAAAAAACCAGCTTTGACGTAGGCGGCGCTGTCTACGCCTGGGGGTACGCGATCGCGCAATAATTCGATTAAGGCTTCTTCTTCTCCCGGTGGCGGATTTTTCAGCAATTCGCAGAGTTCCGACGTTTGCTGGGCGTCTAGCGGCAGCGGCGGAATTCCCAATGCGGCTCTTTCGGCAGCGTGAAGGCGGTAAGATTCAAGCATTTTCTCTCTCTCCTCGGATAGTTTTGGGTAGTTGTTTGCAGATGGCATTACTTTTTAGATTAGGGGCTGGCGCTGCATATTTGGCAAGCTACCCCGCCATACATGAAAATTTAACGCAAGTTCAGAAACTCTACATTTTCTTACCAGAGACAGATGCGATCGCCACTGGCATTCCACCTAAAACTCGATCCGAGCAGTTTTGGGGAGCTGACTTGCATGAGTTTTGGTTAAGATTAATGTAGTGGGGCACTGTCGATCGTTCTCTACATATGCAATCATCAGTCACCACAAGTTTCAACAGTTGACAGTTGACAGTTGACAGTTGACAGTTGACCGAAGGAGAGCGACCTCTACCCTTAAGTCCGAGGATTCGAGTAATGAATAGTCTGATTTTTATTTCTCCCTCACTCGTGTTCCGGCTTTCAACCAATTTTTTCTGGTAAAAAAAGTTACCTGCTCAATGGAACAATTCAAAAATGGAAAGTTTTATCCCTGAAAACGGTGAAGACTGTCAGGGCTGTGCCGCCAAGCCAGACTTGTACGAAGAATTGCAAGAAACCAAAGAATTGCTGCTGACGATCGCCAATTCGATGCCGATGCCCATGATCGTCAGCAGTCTACCTGACGGCATAATTCTTTATAGCAACGATTTATGCCGTCAGGCTTTCGGCCTGAGAGCATTTCAGTCGATCGACCACCAGCCAGCCTCCATCCTCTACAACAATCCCGCAGAACGGCAGCAACTACTGGAGGATCTCGCTCGCAACGGATACGTCCGCGAGACAGAAGTCCGCCTCAAAAAAGCTGACGGTACCCTGTTTTGGGCCACTGTATCCATGCGGTATTTGACATTACTGTCGGAAAAAACTGTGCTGTCGGTGTTCTGCGACATTACCGAGCGCAAGCTAGCCGCCGCTAAAGAGCAGGAATTGCTGGCGTCAATCCACTTGCGGGCCCGCCAGCAAGCGGCCGTCGCCTACTTGGGACAGCAGGCCCTAGCCGAAACAGACTTGTCCGCACTGATGGACAAAGCTGCGGTGTTAATTGCCCAAACCCTAGATGTCGAGTATTGCCAGTTTTTGGAACTGTTGCCTTCTGGCCATGCTTTTCTGTTGCGAGCGGGGATTGGCTGGCAGCCCGGACTTGTCGGTAACGCTACTGTTACCGCTTCTAGTCGATCGCAAGCAGGTTACACATTGCTAGTTGGTGAACCGATAATCGTCGCAGATTTGCGAGTAGAAACCCGCTTTAGCGAGTCGCCACTGCTGCACAACCACCAGGCTGTCAGCGGCGTCACTGCGATCGTTCCCGGAAATCGAGGACAGGCGAAAAAGAACTGGGGACAAGCAGAACCTGGGAAGACTGCTGAGTCGGCTGTCTGGGGCATTTTGGGGGTACACAGCAAGCAAGAGCGCGTTTTTAACCAGGATGACGTTTATTTTGTAGAAGCGATCGCCAATCTGTTAGCTGCGGCGATCGATCGCATTCGATCGCAAGAGCGCTTGCAAATGATGGAACGGGCGATCGAGAGTACCAGCAACGGCATTGCGATCGCCGACGCCACAGTTGCAGATAATCCAATTATTTATGTCAATCCCAGTTTTGAGCGGATCACCGGTTATAGCAGAGAGGAATTAATTGGTAAAAATTGCCGATTTTTACAGGGAAAAGATACCAATTGCCCCGCTGCAAAAGAGCTGCAAACTGCCATTCGAGAAGGGAAAGAATGCCAAGTGATTTTGCGTAATTTTCGGAAAGATGGAACACCTTTTTGGAACGAACTTTCTATTGCTCCCGTATACAATTTTCGGCGACACTTAACTCACTTTATTGGAGTTCAAACCGATGTTACAGACCGCCAGCGCTCGGAAGAAGAATTATTTTTAAAGTCTCAAGATTTAGCCACATTCAGTGCCAACCTCAAACATTTGCACCGGATTACAACTTATCACTATCAAAACTTTCAAGAACTGGTTGATGATTATCTGACAGCAGGCTGTTTAATTTTTGGACTCTCTATTGGTATTATTGCTCAAGTTGAAAGTCAATCTTTTCTGATTCGCTCCGTCAAAAGCAACATCAAATATTTTAACAAAGGCTTAAAATTAAATCTTAGCGATACTTACTGTGCAGCAGTAATCAAATCCCAAAAAACCATGGCGTGTTCTCACATCAAAGAAATACTGAAAACTGGCGACCATCAAGTTTATCAAGATTTGAACATAGAATCATACATTGGCACACCGATATTTGTCAACGATAAAATTTATGGTACTTTGAGCTTTTGTTCGCAAAAAGCCCGACATAAAAATTTTGAATCGCAGGCCAGAGAAATCATAGAACTGATGGCTCAAAGCATCGGTAAATTTCTGGCAGTTCACAGAATGGAAATCGAACGCCAGCGAGCCGAACAAGAGCGCTGCGAGCTGATAGTATCTCTCCAAGAAAGTGAAGAACGCTATCGTCGTTTAGTAGAACTATCTCCCGAAGCGATCGCCGTTCACAGTCAAGGAAAAATCGTCTACATCAATGCCGCTGGCGCTAAACTCCTCGGCGCCAGATCTCCGGCAGAGCTCATCGGCTTTCCGGTATTGGATATCGTTCATCCAAACTATGTCGAAAAAGCCAGAGAACGGATGAGACAAGTCGAGGAAGAAAATCAGCCGATCGAGCTTGCCGAAGAAAAATTGATGCGGCTTGACGGACAAATCATAGACGTTGAAGTTGCCGGCATCCCTGCTATTTATCAAGGCTCAGCCGCCGCCCAAATTATTATCAGAGATGTCACCGAGCGCAAGCGAGTAGAACAGCAACTACTGCACGGCGCCTTTCACGATTCGCTGACGGGTTTACCTAACCGCCTTTTGTTCATCGACAGGCTAGGACAAGCGATCCGCCGTTCCAAACATTCCCCAGATTACAAATTTGCCGTCCTGTTCCTAGATTTAGACCGCTTCAAAATAGTTAATGATTCTTTAGGACACATTCTTGGGGATAAACTGCTAATTGCCCTAGGGCAGCGGCTTCAGGATTGCGTGCGCGTTTCCGATACAGTCGCCCGGTTGGGGGGAGACGAATTTACCATTCTGCTAGACCGCATTCAGAGCTTCAGCGACGCCACCCTAGCAGCTAACAGGATACAAACAGAACTGAAGATTCCGTTTAACCTCGAAGGGCATGAAGTATTTACCACCGCTAGCATTGGGATTGTTTTCAGTCGAGGTGACTTAGGAATAGTAGAAAGTGACGAGTTGAACGGCCAGCAGAGTGCTTTATACAGCCATCCCGAAGAATTCCTGCGCGATGCTGATATTGCTATGTACCGTGCTAAAGCTTTGGGTAAAGCCCGCCACGAGGTGTTTAATTTGGCGATGCACGACCAAACTATCTCCCTCTTGCAGTTAGAAACAGACCTGCGATTAGCTATTTTTGGCAAGGAGGAATTAGGGAAAAGTAAGGATGAATGTTCGCACTTTATTGTCCACTACCAACCGATTTTTTCCCTCGCCAGCGGTGCGATCGAAGGTTTTGAGGCTTTGGTGCGCTGGCAGCACCCGATTCGGGGTTTAGTACCGCCTTCTACTTTTATTCCTGTAGCTGAAGAAACAGGCTTGATCGTGCCTCTGGGAGCCTGGGTGCTGCGCGAAGCTTGCCGACAATTGCGCGTTTGGCAAGAAATGTTGATGGAAGAAGGAAGAAGGAAGAAGGAAGAAGGAAGAAGGAAGAGGGAAGAGGGAAGGGGGAAGAGGGAAGAGGGAAGAGGGAAGAAGGAAGAGGGAAGAGGGAAAAAATTCCCAATTACCAATCTCCAATTACCAATCCCCGATTACCAATTACCGATTGCCGATTCCCAATTCGCGATTCCCAATTCGCGATTCCCAATTCCCAATTTCCAGTTACCAATTGTCGAGCCTTCACAATTAACAATGAGCGTCAATCTTTCTCCAAAGCAGTTAGGAATGGCGAATTTAATTGAACATATAGATGAAATTTTGGCAGAAACTGGCTGCGCTCCGAGTTGTTTGAAATTGGAGATCACTGAAAGCGCGATCGTAGAAAATGTGGCTAAGGCTAATATTGTACTCGCCCAATTAAAAGGTAGAAATATTCGATTGTCGATCGACGATTTTGGTACGGGCTATTCGTCTTTGAGTTACTTGCACCGCTTTCCGCTGGATACGCTGAAGATCGATCGATCTTTTGTGAGTCGCTTGGGGGCGATCGAAAACGGCAACGGCGGGGGTCAGCCTTTGCAGATTGTGCGGGCGATCGTAACTTTGGCTCACAATTTGGGATTAAATGCGATCGCCGAAGGTGTGGAGACAGCCGAACAGTTAGCCCAGCTTCGGGCACTCGACTGCGAATTAGCTCAGGGATATTTGTTTTCTAAACCTTTGGACAGTGGCGCAGTGACAGAAATGCTGATAAATCTGGGCAATATCAAGTCGGGTTAACATCTGTTTCAAGAAATCTGTCTATTTCTACCTAAATTTACTCATTTACCCAGAATTTGAAAACTGGTGACAATAGCTGTATAATTCATTTGCGCTTGATTCATGCGAGTTGCTCCCGGCTTAGTTGGTGTGACAACCGAACAAACACCAGGCACGAATGAATCATTAACTACAATTCAATATTTTTACCTCAAAGTCGCAAACTCTAACTGGGGAATTGTGGTCAAGCCTACTGTTGAGCCCAAGCCGAGCAGTAAGCAAGCAGTGATGCGCTACTTTTTACATTGAGGAAGTTACACCGCAGACTTGGACTGACTCTAGTTTTGCTGTTCATGAGTAGATTTAGATAGGTTGTTAGAAGCGGTTAGGAATGAGATACCTAGAAATTAACTTTTAGGTATGTTGTTGCGCTTAAGCGCTCTTTCATAGATCGAGAGCGCTGAAGCGCAACAACGTACCTATGATTAGCGATTAGCTTTGAGCGGAATCTCGATCGCAAATTGGGCACCCTCTCCCGGCGCAGAAGTGCATTTCAACGAGCCGTTGTGTCTGTCTGTAACAATTTGATAGCTAATTGACAAGCCCATCCCAGTGCCTTTCCCCACAGGTTTAGTGGTGAAAAATGGGTTAAAAAGTTGATTGCGGACAGTCTCTGTCATGCCCGGGCCATTGTCAGCAATCCGAACTAATATTCGATCGGGTTTTGGCATTTCAGTCCAGATGCGGATCGAGCTGGGATTTTCCCGCATTTGCTCGACAGAAAGCCGCGCATCTCTTTCTTCCAAAGCATCTAAAGCATTGCTCAAGATATTCATAAATACTTGATTTAGCTGTCCGGCATAACATTCTACTAACGGCAATTGACCGTATTCTTTGATCACCTCTATTTCGGGATAATTGGGTTTTGCTTTGACCCGGTGCTGCAAAATCATCAGAGTGCTATCTATACCGTCGTGGATGTTGACGGCTTTCATTTCTGCTTCGTCCATGCGGGAGAATGTGCGTAGAGATGCAACGATGAGCTGAATTCTGTCTGCACCGACTTTCATTGACGAAAGCAGTTTCGGTAAGTCATCCATTAGAAATTCGAGTTCAATTGCTTCGACTTCCTGTTGAATTTCCGGCACCGGATCGGGATAGTAGTTTTGGTAAAGTTCGATCAGGTGCAGCAAGTCTTGAGTATATTCGTTAGCATGGCTGAGATTGCCGTAAATAAAGTTAACTGGATTGTTAATTTCGTGGGCAACTCCTGCGACGAGTTGACCGAGAGATGACATTTTTTCGCTTTGAATTAACTGCGATTGAGCGCTGGTTAATTGCAGCAAGGTTTGCTCTAATTCGCGAGCTTTATTGCGAGTTTGGGCGTAAAGATCGGCTTGGTTGAGGGCGATCGCCAATTGAACTGTAATCGCTTGCAACAATTCGACTTCGCTATCGCTCCAGGGCCGCACAACATTGCTGTTGCAGCAGGTAATTGCGCTCATTACCCCGGAAAGTGCCTGCATGGGGATGGCTAATACAGATTGGTAGCCCATCCCTCGAATGGTTTGTTTCCAAGCAGGATCTGCGACTGTTTCGACATCATCCAGCCGCACTATTTCCATATGCAATATTTGTTCTCCAACGGGGCCAAAATCTGAAGCCCGATAGGGACCTGTTAAATCGGGAAGTTGGGGGTGGCGAGATTCTTTAATAATTTCCCAGAAAGGCTCCTCCCCGTCTTCGCGATACCAGGCAAAGTTGCAGCGATCGATCTTCAGGAAAGCGCGAATTTCCTGAACTGCGACTGTGACGATGCTGTCGAAGTCGAGGGAATTGCGGATTTGAGCGGTGAGAATGTTGAGCAATTTTTCTCGATCGGCTTGCTGCTTGAGTTGGGCGGACGATCGCCTCAAGGCAATTTCTGCTAGTTTGCGATCGGTAATATCTTCGGTGACAGCTAATAGATATTGCGGTGTGCCATCAGCATCGAGTATTGCTGTTTTCTTGGTGTGAAATATCCGCGATTCTCCTTGGCCTGTTTGAATATCTTCTTCGGCGATTTCTACCATCTGCCCGCTGTCGAGCACTTCCCGGTCTTTGGCG
The DNA here is from genome assembly GCF_020737885.1 of Microcoleus sp. PH2017_34_RAT_O_A. Taxonomy (NCBI): domain Bacteria; kingdom Bacillati; phylum Cyanobacteriota; class Cyanophyceae; order Oscillatoriales; family Microcoleaceae; genus Microcoleus; species Microcoleus sp. PH2017_34_RAT_O_A. The sequence goes on from NZ_JAEQDD010000042.1 coordinate 22,424, forward strand.
GTGAAAAGATCAGCTTGTTCTGTGGGGAAAAAGTCGTAATCATTTTTGCCCATAACTTCTGCTGCACTGAAACCGAGCAAAGTTTCGGCTGCGGGGTTCCACAGTACAAATCGCAACTCTTTGGCCTCCTTGGCAACTACTCCTACGGGTATGGTTTTGAGGACTGATTCCATAAATTGTTGAGCGCGTTGCAGTTCTGCTTCTGCCTGTTTTCGATCGCTAATATCTCGCACGTTGGCAATGATGTTAACATTGCCGTTAAGATTGATTTTGGACAGGGCAATTTCTGCATCAAAAGTTGAACCGTCGTTGGGACGCCTCGCTTTCCATTCCATGCGACCTGTTTCGCCGGCTAATACTCTAGCCCAAAGTTCTGCCGTTTGTTCTATGGGATTATCGCCGCTTGAATAGTCGTTGATAATTGATAATTTTGTTGCTTGTTCCTGGCTCACTCCGTACATTTCTAACATTCGATTGTTGACATCGAGAATGTTTCCTTCTAAATCGTGAATGAAGATAGCATCGTAGACATTGTTAAAGATTGTTCGCAGGTTTTGTTCGGAAACTTGCACCGCTGCTTCTGCAAGTTTTCGATCGCCAATTTCTTGTTCTAACTGAGTGACTGCTTGGGAAAGTTCGGCAGTGCGATCGCTCACTCTGTCTTCCAACTCGGCTGCTGCTTGTCTCAGGGCTTCTTCTGCAAGGAAGCGATCGGTAATGTCGATCGCCGTGCCGAACAATTTTAGCACCTTGCCACTGGCATCGATTTCGGCGCGGCCCAGGGTGTTGAGGTGTCGCAAGGTACCGTCGGGGCGGTAAACGCGGAAGTCAAAATCAAAGGGGATGCCGAAGTCAACTCCCCGCTGTACTTCTGTATGCCAAAATTCTAAATCTTCTGGATGGATCAGAGCGATTTGCTCTTCTCGGCTGGGTGCTGTGGCCGCTGGTTCGAGTCCGTGGATGCGGAAGAGTTCCTCTGACCAAGTGACGGTTCCCGTTGTTGTATCTAGTTCCCAATTGCCGACGTGGGCTAGTCTTTGGGCTTCTTGTAGCTGTCGCTGGCTTTCTCGGATGGCTGTTTCGGCAACTTTGCGATCGTTGATGTCGAGCAATACACCGGAAAATACGATTTCGCCGGTTTCGCTGCGGGTGGGAATTGAGTCGCCTTGCCACCAGCGAATCTCGCCATCGGGCTTGACTAACCGCCCTTCGTAGTGCCACAGGCAGGTATTTTCAACGGCTTCGTTGATGGAAGCGATGAAGCTTTCGAGGTCTTCGGGGTGGACGTGGGAAATGAAAGAGGCGATGTTTCCCATCATTTCTGCTGCGGTGATGCCGGCTATATCTGCGATGCGATCGCTCATATAGTCAACTCTCCACACTCCATCGCGGCTGCAAAATTGAAACAGAGCTCCGGGGATGGTGGCTGCGATCGTCCGGAACTTGGCTTCGCTGACACTGAGGGCGGCAAAAGTCTGTTGCAGTTCGGCGGTACGGGCTTCTACTCTGCGCTCTAGTTCGGCGTTTGCGTGTTGCAAGGCGGATTCTGCCCGTTTGCGATCGGTAATGTCGGTGGCTGTACCGGTGGTGCCGAGGACGTTTCCGCTGTCGTCGTACAGGGCTATGGCATTGAACATCAAATGTTTGATGCTGCCGTCTTTGGCGATTTGGGTGCTTTCGTGCTGAAAAACTGATTCTCCGGCCTTGAGGCGGGCGAAAACTTCTAAATCTTTCTGGCTTTGTTCTGGTGTCATAAAGTCCGAGAAAGGCCGATCGAGCATTTCTGCTGGTTCGTAACCGTAGATATATCTAACTGCTGGGTTGACGAAGGTGAAACGCCCCTGGGCATTCACCGACCAAATCATGTCTTGGGAGGTTTCTACCAAACGACGGTATTTGGCTTCGCTGGCTTTGACGGCTTCTTCTGCTGCTTTGCGTTCCGTCATGTCCCGGGAGACGCCGACAGTCATTGTAATTTGGCCGTCTTCGTTGCGGATGGGTGCTTTGACTGTGCTAAACAGTCGCACTTCTGAGTCGTGGCGCGTCACCGGTTCTTCGGCAATTTGCAGAGTCTGTCCGGTTTCAAATACGAAAGCGTCATCTTTGATGTACTGGAGAGTATTGTCTGGATTGGAGAAAGGTGCGTCTACAATGCCTTGAAGTTCCTCTTCAGTCATGCCGTAATAGTCGCGGAATGCTTGATTTGCCCAAACGATTTTCGATTCTGGGCCTTTGACCAATACCATATCGGCGATCGAATCGAGAATTTGGTGATATTTTTGCTCGCTGTCGCGGAGTTTCTGCTGCGTCGATTCGATTTCTGCTAATTGTCTTTGGGTTTGCGAGTGCAATTCGGCCTGATAAATTGCAACTGCTAAATGTTCTCCTACTTGTTTGGCAAATTCGATTTCGTCTTCCTGCCAATCGCGGGGTTGACCGCAGGAGTGAATGCACAGCAATCCCCACAAATGTTGACCTTGTAGCAGGGGTACGACTAAGTTTGCTCGGATTTGAAATCGCTTGAGGATTCTGAGGTGACAGGGGCTCAACCGGGCTTTGTAGATGTCGCTGACAGCTTGAACGTAACCTTTGGCGTAGTTGGCTGCAAATTGTTCGCCGAAGCAGTGATCGTGAACTTTTGCACCCAGGGATGGGCTGAATTGGGGAAGTACGTCTTCTGATACTACTTCGCCGTCGTTCCAGTCGGATTCGGGAATGAACCGGTAAACGGCGACTCGATCGGCATTTAGGAGTTGCCGAACTTCGGTGGCTGTAATTTTGAATATTGTTTCTAAGTCTAAGGATTGACGAATTTTGCCAATCACTCCCATCAGCGCTTGCAGCTTTTTGAACCAGGTTTGAGACTGCATTTCTCTTTCTAGGTGAGCTAGCTTTTGGCGCAAGTCGGTTACTTCTTGATACAAATATTCATGAAACATATTGTTATTTGTTTAGTTATTTTGCGGTTTGGTATCGAGGTACATAGCATCCCAATAGCGCTCGGCAAGTTGAGCCTGGTATAGCAGTTGACAGTTGACAGTTGACAGTTGACAGTTGACAGCTTGCCCGCTTTAGATAAGGGTTGACAGTTGACAGTTGACAATCCCCAATCCAAAATCCCCAATCCAAAATCCAAAATCGTTTGATAGTTGACAGTTGACAGCTTGCTTAGAGAAGAGTTGACAGTTGAAAGCTTCGCTGGCTTAGATAAGGGTTGACAGTTGAGCGAAGTGAAGAAACAATCGAACGCAAGGGTTTGTGCCATGCGAGAACGTCCTAACCCTGATGGGCGCGGTTGCTGTAAATCTAAAAGCAGAGGGCAAATTCTCCTCCTTCTCCTAGCACTTAGCAGCTACTCGCGCTGCATTTCCGTATTTTTTCTAGATTGGGAGGTCGAACCAGGAGCTTAACTTGGTATATTTACTGTAAAAACGGGCGATCGGTGATGGGAAGAGTGCATAAATTGTCAATAATTGAGAGTTTTACCAGAAATAATTGGTTGAAAGCCTCTCCCTGAGCGGGAGAAATTAAAATCAGACTATTCATTACTCCAATCCTCGGACTTAAGGGTAAAGGTCGCTCTCAAACTGTCAACTGTCCCAGGTCAACTGTCAACTGTTGAATCATCAACCCGGTATCTTAAGGTAATTAAATCAGGGAATCTCCGAAAGTGAAAAGCAGAAACCCGGTTTCACGGCGCAAGCGCGCCCAGAGTCCTGAACTAATCTTGACATTTTTTTCCGATCGCCTGTGGTTGCAATTATCACCTTTTTCTGATTATCGCAAACTCGATTGATATTGTCCTAAGTTTGGCGATCGAATATCCTGTTGGGAGTGCCTCTATGAAGATTTGTTTGAATTTAGGCGATCGGCTTTTCTTGAGTTTTCTCTGGTTTTCTCGAATTCTCAACTTATCTGTTTTAAATTCGGTTTAATCCAGATTTTGGAGCTATGGAATCATTTCGATGATTTGCCGGGCCTTCAAATTATTTTATGATATCGCTTCTATTTATTAAACTTATTGAAATCCACCTCATTCGAGCTGAGTTTTCCGGTCAACCAGTTGGTTTTCGTTGTAGGCTCTGCTTAAATTAAACCAACAAAACCGATGCTCTAAGACTTTATTTCCTTTTGAGCGCTTTTGTTGGGTTGGTTAACATTTTTGATACAATATATTACTCAACTATATCACATTTTAGGCTAAAGTCAAGGAATTTTAGGTTAAATCGGGGCTGAGACAGAAACCTAGTTTCTTAACATAATAATTAAGTGAGAAAATCAAGAGGGGTAAAAATAATCAACCGGGCTTTTTGAGTCGAGACTGCGTAAGTCTTATTGATGAAATTGTCTCACCCGAAATATTGAGGCTGTACATTTTTTCGGGTGCACAAGCCGGATACTTTCTGCTGACTTGCTTAACCAGCATTCTTCAGTATGGTTTCGGCTTCCTCAATACTTTGCAAAACCAGTTTACCAGAATCCTGAAAAGCGGCTCTTTCTGCATCGCTAAGTTCGAGTTCCAGTATCTGTTCGATGCCCTGATATCCCAAGCGGCAGGGAGCACCTAAAAATATATCTTGCACGCCGTATTGACCGTTCAAATAAACTGAGCAAGGCAAGAGTCGCGACTGATTGAGTAAAATTGATTCTACCATCAAACAGGCGGAAGATGCGGGTGCAAAATAGGCGCTAGAATTCTTCATCAATCCTACTATTTCGGCGCCACCGTGGCGAGTCCGCTGTACGATGCGATCGATCGCCCCTGCATCCATCAGTTGAGCGATGGGAATGCCGTTGACTGTGGAATAGCGCGGTAAGGGAACCATCAAATCGCCGTGGGAACCGATGACTGTGGCGCACACTTGGGCAATGGAAACGCCCAATTCCATGGCAATAAAAGTTTGAAAGCGGGCGGAGTCGAGAATGCCGCCCATACCGATGACTCGGTGTTTTGGCAAACCGGAAGCTTCCCAGGCTAGATATGTCATAATATCTAGGGGATTTGTGACTACAATTAAGATTGCTTCGGGGGAATGGGCGATCGCCTGTTTGGCAGCTTCTGTGACAATTTGAGCATTGATTTTAATTAAATCTTCGCGATTGATACCGGGTTTGCGGGGGATACCGGCGGCAATGACGATGATATTTGAGTTGGCTGTATCTATATAATCATTTGTACCGACAATTTGGCGATCGTGCCGTTCGACTCCCCTTGCTTGCATCAAGTCCAAAGCAACGCCCTGCGGCCAACCTTCGACGATATCTAACAATACTACATCTGCTAGATTTTTCTCGGCAATTCGTTGGGCTAAGGTGCTACCGACTTTGCCTGCACCAATAATTGATACGCGGGTTGATGGGGGATTCATGCGATTTTAGATGCTAACTTTTAGATTTTAAGAATGAGCTTAAGTGCGATCGAGTGCACTGTATGTAATCTACGTTACCTTTGAGTGGGTACGTTGTTGCGCTTGGGCGCTCTTCGATCTATGAAAGAGCGCCCAAGCGCAACAACGTACCTAAGAGTTACGTCTATAACTGTGAGTTTACTTAAAATCTTCGAGTTGGTCTACGCGCAGCCAAATATTGGGGGTGGGGACTTTACCAAATTTGACGAAGGCGTACTCGCCGCGAACATCCATCACTTCGCCTTTGCTTTCAAATAGATAGGAGGAAAAGCGCTGATCGCTGGCTTGGGCTTCTAGGCTGTTTTCGAGTTGCTCGCGAATTGCGCGGACTATGCTACCTTTTTTGATTGCCATAATTTGCTCTGTTTCATTTATAAAAGTATACAAATTTTAATGCCGATTTGGCTTTAATAGTAGATATAACTGATGCACTCGAAGCAAGAAACCAGGTTTTTGAACTGAGATTGAGGGTTTGGAGCAAATATTTTGGTAAAAAACAAAGGTGATCGTACCCTCCTGCGTATTAGGTACGTAGTTGCGCTTCAGCGCTCTTTGATCGATGATCGTACCCTCCTGCGTATTAGGTACGTAGTTGCGCTTCATCAGCGCTCTTTGATCGATGATCGTACCCTCCTGCGTATTAGGTACGTAGTTGCGCTTCAGCGCTCTTTGATCGAGGAACGTACCTTCCTGGTTATTTCTGACACGCGGGGCAGTAATGAGTCGATCGCCCTGCTAATTTTATCTTTTCGATCGGCATTGAGCAAGTACGACAGGGTTGACCGGCGCGATTGTACACCCAAGCGACGCCACCGTAGTTACCGTTGACGCCTTGGACGTTGAGAAAATTGCTAAAAGTGGTGCCGCCGGAGGCGATCGCCTGCTGTAAAACTTGAATAATAGCTGTATGAATGCGATCGATTTGCACTTCTGTCAAATCAGCGCACAGAGTTGTCGGCATCACTCCCGACAAAAACAAAGTTTCGTCAGCGTAGATATTGCCCAAACCCGCTACCAGTGACTGGTCTAGCAATGCTGTTTTAATTGGTCGCGCCCGTCGGTGCAGCTTGCGGGCTAAATATTCTGTGGTAAATTCGTCGGAAAACGGTTCCGGGCCTAGGACTTTGAGGCCGGTGACTGTACTGGAAACCTCGGTTTCTGCGGGGACGTACCACATTTGCCCGAAGGTGCGTTGGTCTACAAAGCGTAATTCTTGGTTTCCTGCAAAAAATAGGCGGACTCGGGCGTGTTTTGGTAGGGGTTCGGATTGGTTTACCCACAGCAATTGTCCGGTCATCCGCAGGTGAACGCCCAACCAGCCAGCATTTGAGGGCAGAAGGGAGAAGGAAGAAGATTGAAGAGAAGAACTGAAAGTTTGAGGTGAGAATTCTCCCACTCTCCCCCTCTCCCCCTCTCCCGATCTCCCACTCTCTCCCTCTCCCCCTCTCCATTGCGATAGTTCTGCCAGGAGGTATTTGCCGCGCCTGTACCAAGATGCGATCGACTTTCCTTTGAGTTTTGTCAAAAAATCGGTCGCAGAGATTGAGCGGGCGATCGAGCTATGTAACAGCACGTCTCCGCCCAATATTTCGCGATCGAGGGTAAGTTGGTTCAAACCCCGGCAAATAGTTTCTACTTCTGGCAGTTCTGGCACAATTAGCGCTCTTGAGTCTAGTTATTTGGTTAGCCTTATTTAGGAGCGCCGTCGGCTGGTGCTGCTGGTTTGGCTGCTGCTTTTGCTGCTGGTGCCTTTCCTGCGGCTGGTGCTGCTGGTGCTGCTGGTGCTTTGGCTTTGGCTTTGGGTGCTGACACTTCGATTAATTCGCTTTGGGCGAAGTTGTTGGTGTTGACGCCGGCATAATTGACGCTGCTAAAGCGAACGATAACTGGGTATTTAATGCCGCTTTGGTCTACCGTAGCAACGGTGCCCACTTCTTGATACCAGAAGGATTCTTTGCGGAGAATCCGGACTGTCGAACCGCGTTGAACCATGAGCTTTGTTTCCTTTGCGATGAATAAACGGATAAAGCCATTTTTTTTACTTTAGTCGATCGCGCGTCGCATTTAAAGTCTGTAACGAAATTATTGTGTTCGGCGCCGTCTTTTGGTTGTTGGTTTGTAAAGAAAAGTAAAGTTGTTTTGAGGGCGATCGCTGGGGGACAAAAATAAATAAACAGACATTATCCGTTAAATACAAGCTGTGCGATCGGGTTGACAAAAAAGTTTACAAATAGGAGAGCGGGGCGGCCAGTTTGTTGTCAACTTAAGCCTGGAACCCTTTTTTGTATCTCTCGTTTGTTGCTGAGGCCAGATCCCCCTAAATCCCCCTTAAGAAGGGGGACTTTGATTGGAATCCTGTCCCCCCCTTAAGAAGGGGGAGTAGGGGGCAAGCTAAGGGGGGATCTGGCCTCGGGGGTAAACAGCAGTCTGTGACTACGTTTGACCTGGTTATTGACCAATGGGGCCGCCAGGGGTGGCGGAGGCCCTCAGCTAGTTGCTGGGGCCGCCAGGGGTTGAAAACCCCTGTCTCACAGCTAAAGTCGTCTAAAGACGACTAAATAGCTGATATTAAAGGCGGTAAATTAACCTTGTATTTAATTATCTCGCCGCGCTAAACTATTCCAAAGTATGAGAAGTATTTAAATTATGTCGTTAGTAGATTTAGCTAATACTAAAGTTAGGGTAATTGGATGCAGTGCGATAATGGGTGTTGCGCCAATGATTGCCAGCGCGATCGCTAATCCGGGTGTGACAGCAGCATTGGGTGTGATTGCCAATCCAACGGTTGGGGGGATTTCTATTTTAGCAACGATTGCAGCTAGTATTGCGGGGAATATCGCGGCGAATGACCTCGGAAATCGGATGACGGAAAAACTGGCAAAAAATCCGAATATTCTGGACAATCATGATTTGACTAAGGCTGCGGGTGAGGCGATCGGCTATATTTTGCTAGAGGTTGCCAAGTCCGATCGACTAAAGGCGATTGCACTTAGCAAAAATCTGTCTTCTCCACAACAGGCTTTAGATCAATTAGCTGAGAAAACTCCCAAATACTGGCTGGATATTAACACGAGTACAGCCGATTTGTCAAGGGGTTTACAGATTTCAGAAGAGCAGCTAACTGGGATTTTTTCTGCCGATGCCGAGGAGTTCGATCGCGTTACCGGATTGACACCGGCAGATTGGGCAACTTTCCTGGGGGAATTCGCCAGCAGCGAGGGCAAATCCTTCGATGGGGAAATCGTGGAATTTGTGGCGAACAAGCTGTATGCAACTTTTCCGAAAGCGTACCGGGAAGTGCTGAAACTGGATGCGGCGAAGGGAGGCGAAAAGTTTGCAGCGATGCTGTTGAATCTGCACCAAATTGCTTTGACTGAATTGAGAGATTTGGGGCTGCAAAATGGGGAGATTCTGCAAAAATTGGAAGCCGTGGCGACACAGCAGCAGATTTGTCAAGTGATGGTGAAATTGGAATCCATAGAAATTGGAATCCGCGATGATTTGGCGCAGATTCAGAATTTGCTGGAACGATTTGTTGATATTTCCGCGCCTCGATTGCCGCTTCCCTACGAGTGCGAAACGATTATTGCAGACCGGACTCAAGACTTTACTGGACGGCGATTTGTATTTGCAGCAATTGCCGAATTTTTGCAGAACAATCGCAAAGGCTATTTTGTTTTAGAAGCAGATCCGGGTGTCGGCAAAAGTTCAATTATGGCGAAGTTAGTGCTGCTGCTGAAGCGGCGCTGCGTCGCCCATTTTAACTCGCAATCTCAAGGCATTGTCCGCGCCGAACAATTTCTGGAAAATGCCTGCACTCAGTTAATTCGACGCTATCAACTAAATTATCCGCAACTGCCGGAAAATGCGACGAGAGATGGCAATTTTCTGAGTCGATTGTTGGGGGAAGTCAGCGCTAAATTGGGCGGAAAAAAGTTGATTATTGTCGTCGATGCCCTGGATGAAGTGGATTTGAATTTGCAGGGGCGCGGCAGCAATGTTTTGTATTTGCCAGATGCTTTGCCGGATAATGTTTATTTTATTGTGTCGAAGCAGCCGAAAACTCTGCCTTTGCCAAATCATCAGGTTTTTGATTTGATGCAGTACAGTGCAGAAAGTTTGGCAGATGTCAAGGTTTATATTGACAAACGCACCAGCAACAGCGCGTCTATTCAGAGTTGGATTAACCGTCAAAATTTGCAGCGCGAACAGTTTGTGGCGGCGGTGGCGGAAAAAAGCCAGAATAATTTTATGTACCTGCGCTACGTGCTGAATGATATCGATAGCGGCAAGTATAGCGATGTGAATTTGCAAGATTTGCCGAGGGAGTTGGAAGGATATTATGAGAAGCATTGGGCGCGGATGGAAATGGCGGTTAAAGATAAAGAATTGCGCCGCCGGAAGTTGAAGGTGATTTATTTGTTGACGAAAACTCGCAAGCCGGTTTGTTGCGATATTTTGGCGGATTTTGCTGAGGAAGATGCTTTGGATGTGCAGGAAGTTCTCGATGATTGGGAACAGTTTCTGCGGCGTAGCGGTGATAGTCCTCCCGATTACAGTATCTATCACGCGAGTTTCCAAAGATTTTTGCATCGTATAGATGTGGTGCAGAAAGCTGGGGTGTCGCTGCGGGATATTGAAACGGCGATTTCTGATAATTTGTGGGAGGATTTGTACGGCGATGAGTAAGTTTAAAGAACGGTTGGGGAAACTGTCGCCGAAAAAGCGGCTTTATGCTTTGGAAACTCTGCCGGGGCATTTGGCCCAGAGTGTTCAAGGGGAACGGCTGCATCAGTTGTTGACGGATTTTGATTTTATTGAGGCGAAGTTGGATGCGGTGGGAGTTCAAGGGTTAATTGAGGATTATGATTTGGCGAGGGTTTCTGATGTTTTGTTGTCGGAGGGGCAAGGGGAAAGTTTGGGGTTGATTCAGGGGGCAATTCGGAAGTCGGCGCACGTTTTGGATAGGGATAAAACTGAATTAGTAGGGCAATTATTGGGGAGGTTGCTAGATTTTGAAATGACTGATATTCAGGGGTTGCTGGAACAAGCCAAGCAGTCGAAAAATAGTCTTTGGCTGCGGCCTTTGAGGGCTAATTTAGAGCGGGCAAATGAAGGGGCGCTGCGGACGCTTGTCGGTCATACTGATGGAGTATGGGCAGTGGCGATCGCACCAGACGGTAAAACAGCGATTTCCGCTTCAGAGGATAACACGCTCAAAATCTGGGACACAGCCAGCGGTAGGCAACTAAGAACTCTCATCGGTCATACTGACCCAGTAACGGCAGTTGCGATCGCACCGGATGGCAAACGAGCGATTTCCGCTTCATGGGATAACACCCTGAAAATCTGGGACACAGACAGCGGAAGAGAACTGAGAACTTTGATCGGTCATACTGATTCGGTATCAGCAGTCACGATCGCACCAGATAGCAAAACAGTGATTTCAGCTTCATGCGATAACACCTTAAAAATCTGGGACACAGACAGCGGAAGGGAACTTTTGACTCTCATCGGTCATACTGACTCGGTATGGGGAGTCGCGATCGCACCGGATGGCAAACGAGCGATTTCCGCTTCAGAGGATAACACCCTCAAAATCTGGGACATCGAAAGTGGTAGAGAACTTACAACTCTTATCGGTCATACTAATTATGTATCAGCAGTCGCGATCGCACCAGACGGCAAAACCGCGATTTCCGCTTCAGACGATAACACCATCAAAATTTGGGATATCGACACTGGCATCCAACTGAGAGCCCTCACCGACTATACGTTATGGGTATTAGCAGTCGCGATTGCGCCAGATGGCAAAACAGCGATTTTTGCTTCACGGGATAACACCCTCAAAATCTGGGACATCCACGGTGGTAGAAAACTAACAACTCTCATCGGCCATAATGACGAGGTAAAAGCAGTCGCGATCGCAGCCGACGGGCTGACAGCGATTTCGGCTTCATTGGATAAAACTCTCAAAATCTGGGACATCGACAGTGGTAAGAAACTCATAACTCTTATGGGTCATACTGATTATGTATCAGCAGTTGGGATCGCGCCAGATGGCAAAACAGCGATTTCCGCTTCAGGCGATAACACCCTCAAAATCTGGGATTTGCTTAGTGGCAGGGAACTGAGAACTCTCACTGGTCATACTGGTTATGTAACAGCAGTTGCAATTGCACCCTCTGGCAAAATAGCAATTTCAGCTTCAGGGGATAACACTCTCAAAATCTGGGATTTTCCTAATGGCAGGGAACTGAGAACTCTCACCTATCACACTAACAGGGTATTAGCAGTCGTGATTGCAGCCGACGGTCTGACAGCGATTTCCGCTTCAACGGATCACACCCTCACAATCTGGGATTTGATTAGTGGCAAAAAACTGAGAATTCTCACCGGCCATACTAACTGGGTAATACCAATTGCGATCGCACCAGACGGTCTCACAGCGATTTCTGGTTCAAGGAATAACACCCTAAAAGTCTGGGATTTACTCAGTGGCATCGAACTCACAACTTTGATCGGTCATACTGACGAGGTAAAAGCAGTTGCGATCGCACTTTCTGGCAAAACCGCGATTTCCGCTTCAAGGGATGAAACCGTCAAAATCTGGGACATCGAGACAGACACCGAACTTTTTACCCTCACCGGTCATACTGACGAGGTACAAGAAGTCGCGATCGCACCAGACGGCCTCATAGCGGTTTCCGCTTCATCCGATAACACCCTCAAAATCTGGGATTTGCTTAGTGGCAAAGAGGTTGCTAGTTTCAGCGGAGATGCTAGGTTTGATTGTTGTGCGATCGCCGCTGATGGAGTGACAGTTGTAGCGGGCGATCGATCGGGCCGGGTGCATTTCCTGCGATTGGAGGGAGTTAAACAGTTGACAGTTGACAGTTGACAGTTGACAGCGAGGTTTTTGTCCACATCTGTGGGTTGTAGGGAAGTATTTCGGAAAAAACCCGGCGGTTAGAAACCGCGTCTACACAAACAATGTCCGCCTCCGCGGACGAAGAGGGTATTCGGAGATGGAAAATCATCGGGTAAATCTTCAACCCGCGGAGGCGGGTTTTGTCTGTGTAGCCGCGGTTTCAACCGCCGGGGTTTTTGGGTTGATGGATTGATGGGGCGATCGGGTTTTTTGTGGATGGGCGATCGGGTTTTTGGGTGGATGGGCGATCGGGTTTTTTGTGGATGGGCGATCGGGTTTTTTGTGGATGTGCGATCGCATTTTTGGGTGGATGGGCGATCGGGTTTTTGGGAGAAATGTGCGATCGACTGTAAAATAACAATAAAAACACAGGAGTAATCGCCGTGAGCGTCACAACTGTAAAATGGACGGTTGCAGACTACCACCGCATCATTGCAGCCGGCATTCTGGAAGGGCGAAAAGTTGAACTAATCGGTGGAGAAATAATCGAAATGGCTCCCGAAGGAGAATCTCATGCTTACTGTAGCGATGAGGCTGGAGAGTACCTAATTTACTTGCTAGGCGATCGGGCTAAAGTGCGACAAGGTAAGCCCATTACCTTGCCACTTAACAACTCCGAACCCGAACCAGATATCGCTATAATTCAACGTTTGGGACAAAATTATCGAGAACATCATCCCTATCCAGAAAACATCTTTTGGCTGATAGAATACTCCAATTCTACTCTGACTAAAGACTTGGGAATTAAGAACAAAATTTACGCCGCCGCCGGGATTGCCGAGTATTGGGTTGTCAATTTGCGAACTATGGAATTAATCGTGTTTCGAGATCCTACCGATGCTGGCTATCAATTCAGAGAAACTCTGACTCACGGTAATATTAATCCCCTCGCTTTTCCAAATGTTTCAGTTGCGATCGATCGTTTATTCGGGAATTAGGTAAATGAGGTAGAAACACTCGGCGATTTCAACCGCTGGGTTTTTTGTATTCTAAAATCCCGAACCCTAAATCCCAAATCGAATGATTCACACAACAGTAATACTCGCCATGAGTGCCGATGGCAAAATTACAGATACCGCCCTCACCGCCGCCAGATTCGGTTCAGCTAACGACAAATCTCACCTCGAACAACAAGTCGCCGCCAGTGACGCAGTTTTGTTCGGAAACGGCACTTTACGCGCCTATGGAACTACTCTGAGAGTCTTTTCACCCGATTTGCTAGAACAAAGGAAACTGCAAGGAAAGCCCCCACAACCGGTGCAAATTGTGTGTTCGCGATCGCGCAAATTTGACCCCAACTGGCGATTTTTCCAGCAACCAGTTCCCCGCTGGCTGTTAACGGGAAATGATACAGATGTCAGCAACAGGCTAGAAGCCCGTTCCACAATAGATGAATTGTCTTGTGGAACAGGCATCTTGCCTGTTGCTGAGCACGGGCTAGAAGCCCGTTCCACAATAGATGAAT
>NZ_JAEQDD010000042.1:36282-128394 GCF_020737885.1 Microcoleus sp. PH2017_34_RAT_O_A
TTGTCTTGTGGAACAGGCATCTTGCCTGTTGCTGAGCACGGGCTAGAAGCCCGTTCCACAATAGATGAATTGTCTTGTGGAACAGGCATCTTGCCTGTTCTTGAAAATGGTGCAATCGGTAAGTTCGATCGCACTTTAACAACCAACACCATCGAGGGAGAAATCGATTGGATTGATGCGTTTCAACAGCTAGAAACCCTCGGTATCAAACGTTTGGCAATTTTGGGAGGCGGAAAACTCGTCGCGTCTGTGCTCGCTGCGGGCTTGATAGACGAGCTCTGGCTGACGGTATGCCCGCTAATTTTGGGTGGCGTGGATGCACCGACACCTGTCGAGGGAAAGGGTTTTTTAGCCGATTTAGCGCCGAAATTAGAGCTTTTGACGGTTAAACAGGTGGGAGGTGAGGTGTTTTTGCATTATAGAGTTGGGGCGGGCTAGAAGCCCACCCCACAACATTTGTGGCACAGGCATCTTGCCTGTGGCGAGTAATTACACAAGCAGGGGAAATTGTATTAAGTTAAATAAAGTTCGATCGCTCTACGTTCAAATCTCCCTATGCTGAAACAGCCGAAACCTCAATATTCTGTAGCCTGGATTAGCAAACTAGCTGACATCCCGCAAGCATCGTGGGATGCCTTGGCGATGCCGCTAAAAACGCCATTTCTCGAATGGGATTGGCTGAATAATCTCGAAACTTCCGGTAGCGCGACAGGTAAAAACGGTTGGCTACCGCATCACTTGACTGTCTGGCGAGACAAAGAGTTGATTGCTTGTGCGCCGCTTTATGTCAAAAGTCACAGTTACGGCGAATTTGTATTCGATAATCAATGGGCCGATTTAGCTCAACGTTTGGGTATTGAATACTATCCGAAATTGATGGGAATGACGCCGTTTACTCCGGCGGAAGGGTATCGTTTTTTGATTGCGCCGGGGGAAGATGAAGATGAGTTAACTGGCATAATGGTAAGTGCGATCGACCATTTTTGCGATCGGCATAATATCTCTGGTTGCAATTTCCTGTATGTCGATCCTGTCTGGCGCGATCGCATGGAACGGCATGGTTTTAGCGCTTGGCTGCACCACAGTTATATTTGGCAAAATCAAAGCTATCAAAATTTTGACAGCTATCTAGGCGCATTTAATGCCAACCAGCGCCGCAATATCAAGCGCGAACGCAAGGCTGTGGAAACAGCCGGTTTGTTAGTAAAAACTTTGACTGGTGATGAAATTCCCCAAGCGATGTTTGGGCAAATGTATGCTTTTTATGAGAATACTTGCGACAAGTTTGGCTGGTGGGGAAGCAAGTATTTGACTAAGCGGTTTTTTGAACAGTTGCATGACAATTATCGCGATCGGGTTTTGTTTGTCGCCGCCTATGATCAGGAAGATGAGAGACAGCCGATGGGAATGTCTTTTTGTCTGTATAAGGGCGATCGAATGTACGGACGCTATTGGGGCAGTTTGCAAGAAATTGACTGCCTACACTTCGATGCTTGTTACTATACACCGATCGAATGGGCGATCGATCGGGGCATCCAAACCTTCGATCCGGGCGCGGGCGGCAGGCACAAAAAACGGCGCGGCTTTCCAGCTACGCCCAATTATAGTTTGCACCGATTTTATAACAACCGTCTGGCGCAAATTCTTAAGTCTTATATCGGTCAAATTAATGAAAGAGAACAGGAAGAAATTGATGCAGTTAATGAGGATTTACCTTTTACTAAGTTACCTCCTTTGTCACTAGCTGATTGAAAGATACGGCAGAAATTAGGTAGAAATTAGGACACGGCAAAAATCAGGACACGGCAGTGCCGTTTCCCTACAATCAATCGGGCGATGATTACAGATGTCATTGAGTTTGATGGATTATTTTGGGGTAGGGAAACGGCATCGCCGTCTCCTCTTCTGCCGTGCGATTGATGGTTATATTCGATCGCACTGAGGGCAACTTTATCATCCAATTCGGTTGATTTTACCATTACCTGAAATCAGGATACGGCAGTGCCGTTTCCCTACAATTAATCGGGCGATGGTTACATCTGTTATGGAATATTAATGATTATTTCAAGGTAGGGAAACGGCAATGCCGTCTCCTCTTTTGCCGTCAACCGTCAACCGTCAACCAGTCAACTTAATTCAAAATTACCTTGCCATCTTCCTGAATTTCCATCGATTTTGTATCAACGCCCAAGTCTGTTGTTGCGCCAAAGCTGACTTGCAACATTCCCGGCGTAGCGGTTGCTTGCGGGCGCACCAACAGCAATCCGCCGTCTGGGCGCTGGTAAGTGAAGGTGATTGGTACTTTGATGTTTTTCAGTAAAATTTCCGATTGTTCGCCCAGAGTGCGCGGTGGAGTAACACCAATGACTTGATAATTGATGACGGCATTGGTGGTATTCACGAGTTTAATTACTACCATGCCCTCCATCGGCGTAACTCGCGCACTTGGCATCGGGAATCGGGCGGGGGCATCTTGGGGTGTGGCGGGCATCCCGCTGGGCTTGGGACTCGCAGCGGGGCTGGGACTCGCAGCGGGACTCGGTTCGCTGACAGGCTTTCCAGGTGCGGGAGTGGCTGCGGGTTGGGATACGGGTTTTCCTGGTTGGGGCGGGGGGCCGCCGGCTTGTCCAAGTGTTGCGAGACTGACGAGTAAACCGCCGCAGGTGGCTGCTAGCAAGCTGATTTTTTTGAACGGTAGATTGTGGCGAAACATAAATAACTCCTCACGAGTTCGATCGAGATTTCCAACAAAGTTTATGTTAATCTATGCCCGAATTGAATTTTAATAGCTGGGTTTGGGCGCAAGGTAGAAAGAATCAGGGTTTGAGGGATAGATTTTTTGGATCAACCGCAGAGGGCGCAGAGGGCACAGAGGAAGAGAGGTTTAGAGGCGGATTTCTGCTGATTTGTGGGCGGGGATGGTGACGGTAACAGCGGTTCCCCGATCGACTTGGCTGTCAATCCGGATTTGGCCGCGGTGGTTTTCGACAATGGCTTTGGCTATGGCTAATCCTAAACCAGAACCGGCGGCGCTGCGGTGGGTGCGGGCGGGATCGGCGCGGTAAAATCGATCGAACAAATGCGGTAGCGCTTCCGGGGCAATCCCCATGCCGGTGTCTGTGACTTTGATTTGCAGTGCAGAATTGATCGCCGACGAATTTCTTTTGTTTTTAGCTGCCAACTGCAATTCTACTTCAATTTCCCCACCCGATGGCGTGTACTGCACGGCGTTGCTGACAAGATTGGTAAACAGTCGCGCTAGTTGATCCCAGTCGCCTAAAACTGTAAAGTTATTTTCAGTGTCGGGCGAATCGATTATTTCCAAACAGAGAGAGATTTTTTGGGTAAGGGCGATCGCCATTTGTTCTTCAATTACCTCCATCAACAAAGCATCGAGAGGAACATCAACCCACTGCTGCTGCACGATTCCGCTGTCTTGTCTGGCCAAAAATAGCAAATCGTCAACCAACCGCCCCAAACGGCGCGTCAGGCGTTCGATAACCTGTAGCTGTTGGTGTTGCTGCGGTTCGATGTCCGGTTCTGCCAAGGCTACTTGGACATTTGTTTGAATAGTGGCGATCGGATTTCTGAGTTCGTGGGAAGCATCGGCAGTAAACTGTTTAAGACGACTGTAAGATTCTCTCACAGGTGCGATCGCCAATCCCGACAGCAACCAGCCAATAGCCGCCACACAAATTAAAGTTAAACTCGCGCCCAAAATCAAATCAAAAATTAATTGTCGGATCGGTTTTGTCACTTCAAACCAAGGATGGCTGACTCGCAAATATCCCAAAACTTGGCGGCCGATTTCCACACGCTGCGTAACTTGTCTGAGAGAATAGTTTTGATCCGGCTGCAACTTATTATTAATTATCCAAACCGTTTCGCCCGTGCGGTTAGCGCGAATCGGAACATTCAGCGGTTCCGACAAAGTAGACCACAGCAACTCGCCCGTAGGACTGAACCATTCTAAATCAATGTGGTCGTCTTCTACTGCGTCGCTGCTATCTCGAAAACTCGTTTGAATATTAACTTGCAACTTAGTTTTAGCACCCTTACTCGGGGAAGTTACCGGTTCGATCGCGAGAGTTCGCTCTACTATTTCTACAACGTGATTGAGAGTGTCGTCGATGCGATCGATCAAAGTATTGCGAACGTAGAAATAGAAACCAGTGGCGAATACAAGTAACAATACAGCAGTAACGGCAGTATACCAAATAGCAAGGCGGCGGCGAGTAGTTTGAAACATGGGAAATTTGGTAATTGGTAATTGGTAATTGGGAATTGGGAATTGGTAATTGGGAATTGGGAATTGGGAATTGGGAATTGGGAATTGGGAATTGGGAATTAGTAATTGGGAATTGGTAAATTACCCGCACTCAAAACGGTTCGTAGTCAGGACTTTAGTCCTCTGAAAAATGCGGACTAAAGTCCTCACTACGAACCAATTTTCATTGTTGATACTTCAGATAGATGTGGAGGTAGCTGTCAGTCGGGTAGGCTACAGGCTAAACTTTTTAGGTAAAGGCCTGTGAATAGATTTTTATTCCGATTCGCGATCGGCTTATTAATGGCATTTTTTGGGGCTATCACCTATTTTACCAGCAGCGTACAAAATCCCGTCACTGGAGAGAAACAGCGGGTGCAGCTTTCTCCCCGCCAAGAGGTAGTTTTGGGATTGGAGGCGCGAGACAAAATGGCGGCTCAATACGGCGGGCTTTATCCGGCCCAGAGTATTCAACAATATGTCGATCGAGTAGGAGAACGAGTTGTCAACGGTTCAGAGGCGAAAAAAGCGGGTTATCCGTTTGAATTCCACCTGCTGCGAGACTCCAAAACTGTCAATGCTTTTGCTCTCCCCGGGGGACAAGTTTTCATTACCGCCGGACTGATGCGGCTGCTGAATTCAGAGGCTCAGTTGGCGGCTGTACTGGGGCACGAAAGCGGTCACGTTGTGGGGCGACACGCTGCGGAACACCTTGCAAAACAGCAGTTGGGCAGGTCTTTGGTAACGGCGGTTGGGGTGGCGACTACTGACGATCGCGGTGGCGGACAACAAGCAGCATTAATTGCTCAAGCTGTCAATCAAGTTGTCGGTTTGCGGTACGGTAGAGCAGATGAACTTGAGAGCGATCGGCTCGGTTTTCAGTTTATGACAGAAGCGGGTTACGATCCTAGAGGTATTGTTGAGGTGATGCAAATTCTCGGTTCTGCTAGGAATGGCGAAGCGCCGCCGGAGTTTTTGAGCTCTCACCCGAATCCTGAGAATCGAGTTGAAAAGTTGCAAGCTTTAATCGCGCAAAGTTTCCCTAACGGCGTTCCAGCTAATTTAGTTTCTGGACGCGAAGAGTTTGCTAAGAATGTCTCGGGCGGTTAGCCAGAATTCTAATATATCGAACCGCGAAGACACGTTCGGCGAAGCCGTTCCCGTAGGGTAGGGCGCGAAGCAAGAAAAGAGCGAGAGAATCTTAAAGGGATTCTGAAGTAAAAACCATTCATTAACTATCAACCAATAATTTATAACTATAACTTTCTGCTCTTCCTTCGTGTTCTTCGCGTCTTCGCGGTTCGTTTTTCATGCCCAATCAGTGCAGCCCGGTTAACCGACTAATCAAGTGAGGAAATCCGCTTAGCACTCCGCGCACTTTTGATGGCAAAATATATGAATAAAACAAAATTAACTAAAAGGATGACACTTATCAATGGCAATTAAAGACCAGCCCCAACCCCCTCGTTTTCGCCAAATCAGCAATATCGTGTTATTGCTATCAAGCTTGTTTTTACTGGCAAACATCTTTTTGCCCAATTTGTTAGGGCCACAAATTCCCCAAGTGCCTTACAGTTTGTTCGTCCATCAAGTCCAAGAACAAGATGTAGTCAGAGCTTCGGTAGGTCAAAATGAAATTCGTTACCAACTCAAAGGCGAAGGCGACAAACCAGGACAAGTTTTGTCAACTACGCCAATTTTTGACCTGGAACTGCCTAAACTTTTGCAAGAAAAAGGCGTTGAATTTGCGGCAACTCCGCCTTCTAAAAATGGCTGGATCGGCAGTGTTTTAAGCTGGGTCGTTCCGCCACTGATTTTTGTAGCAATATTTCAATTTTTCATGAACCGGGGCGGTGGTGGGCCACAGGGCGCGCTGTCGATCGGCAAAAGCAAGGCTAAGGTCTACGTAGAAGGCGAATCTGCGAAAATTACTTTTGCTGATGTGGCTGGAGTAGAGGAAGCTAAAACTGAATTAGTCGAAGTTGTTGAGTTCCTGAAAACTCCCGACAGATTCACGGCAATTGGCGCGCGAATTCCGAAGGGCGTGCTGTTAGTCGGGCCGCCGGGAACTGGCAAAACTCTGTTAGCAAAGGCTGTGGCTGGTGAAGCTGGCGTACCGTTTTTCAGCATCTCCGGTTCGGAGTTTGTGGAACTGTTTGTAGGCGTCGGTTCTGCAAGAGTCCGAGATTTATTCGAGCAGGCTAAGAAACAGGCTCCTTGTATTATTTTCATTGATGAATTGGATGCGATCGGCAAATCTCGCAGCACTAACGCGGCGTTTGGCGGGAATGACGAACGCGAACAAACTCTCAATCAACTATTAACTGAAATGGATGGTTTTGCAGCGGGCAATACTACGGTAATTGTACTCGCTGCAACGAACCGCCCGGAAAGTTTGGATGCTGCTTTGTTGCGCCCCGGCCGTTTCGATCGCCAAGTTTTAGTCGATCGCCCGGACTTATCCGGCCGCGAAGCAATTTTGAACATTCACTCTCAAAAAGTGAAGTTGGGCCCGGATATTGACTTGAAGGCAGTCGCCACTCGTACCCCCGGTTTTTCGGGCGCAGACTTGGCAAATTTGGTCAATGAAGCTGCCTTGCTAGCTGCTCGTAACAAGCGCCTCACTGTCGCGCAGGAAGACTTCTATGAGGCGTTTGAGCGCGTTGTAGCTGGCTTGGAAAAGAAAAGCCGGGTGCTCAACGAAAAAGAGAAAAAGATTGTGGCTTACCACGAAGTCGGGCACGCGATGGTGGGTGCTCTGATGACTGGCGGTGGCGAAGTGGCGAAAATCTCGATCGTCCCGCGCGGTATGGCTGCATTGGGTTACACGTTGCAATTACCGACTGAAGACCGTTTCTTGTTGGATGAGTCGGAGTTGCGCGGTCAGATTGCTACACTGCTTGGAGGTCGATCGGCTGAGGAAGTCGTGTTTGGTAGCATCACTACCGGCGCTTCCAATGACTTGCAAAGGGCGACTGATTTAGCGGAAAGGATGGTGACAACTTACGGGATGAGCAAGGTGTTGGGGCCTCTAGCGTACGATCGCGCTCAACAATCGTTCCTCGGCGATGGTATGGGAAATGCGCGCCGTGCGGTGAGTGCCCAGACTGCTGAGGCGATCGACCAAGAAGTCAAAGAAATCGTCGAAACTGCACACCAGCAAGCTTTGGATATTCTGAAAGCCAATCGGGAATTGTTGGAAACAATCACGCAGCAACTGTTGGAAACTGAAGTAGTTGAAGGCGAGGCTTTGCACAAATTACTCGCTGAAGTGCAGTCTTTAGATAAGGCTGCGGCTTCAGTTTAAAAGGGTTGAATTAAACCATAGATTAACGCAGATGAGTCCAAATCATCTGCGTTTTTCAATTATAGGTTATGATATGTTTGTTTGCAGTTCAGTTTTTTTCAGGTAAGGTTAAACTTGATTGTTGATGAAGGTAGGCAATTAGAGATTGTGCAAGCAATTGAGCGGGTGAGAGACGGAATTCTCTGGAAACCTGGAAAAGCAATGTCTCATTTACTCAAAAGGATTAATTTAGGCCATTTAGGGCCGGATGCTACCCTTGAAGAATATAATGGAGTTATCAGTTTTATTGTTATGGATGCTGATGCTAAAGTTTATGTGTATGTCTACGGACAAACGTTTTATCCGACAGTTACCAGCAGTGTAAACAACACAATATGGCTGGTAATGATGGGCTTGGATGGAGTTTTAGAAACGGCTTTTCCTCCAAAGGAACCCGAAAGCTACCTGGCGAATTCAATGTTTATTTATGTAGGTTTAGTTAAGGATTTGTTATGAATATTCTGGTAAAAAACTATTGTGTAATGGTTGAATTTCCTGATGTGAGTGGGGCTGAACATTTAGAAATGTTGCAACTTAGAGATGAGTTGGCAAAAGTTGAATCTCAACTGACTGAGGAAGAGAAAGGTTTATTAGCAAATGCCGATGGACGGTTAGTTGAACAAGCAAGGGAGTTTTATGAGGAGTTGTCGAGATTTGTGGATTTAACCCAGAAGCGCAAATTTGAGGAGATTACACCTCAGCGTTGGTGGTGGTATTTGGATGTTTTGGCATTGTTGCCGAATTTGAGGAAACAAGAGTTGACAAGCGGTGTTGTTTGAAGCGTTTATTCAGTGTCTAGTTTTGATATACTGCTTCAGTACGCGTGACAAAGTGTAAAGACTTGCTTCTTTTTCGATCAAGCAGCGCCGCGATAAAGATTGGAGCGCGTTTAGCAAATCTGATGATGATATTTGTCCTTTTTCTAGCAAAATTGCTAGGTTGACTGGCTGGTTTTCCCTAGCCAACAATGACATAACTTGTTTTTCTAGTTCGGAAGTGCGATCGAACTGCTGCTGTAAAACATCTTTCAAATCTTCCGGCAACAATATGGTATCATCTATTAATAATTCTGTCGCGGCGATTCCCAACTCTTGAATCAGATTCGCCACGCTTTTTAACCATAGCGGGTTGCCTTGATAGCGATGAATGAGTGCTTCACTGTTATCGATTTCTTCTAACCCACAATATCTCAGGATTTCCCGTCCGGCTGCGATGTCTAAACCTTTGAGTTGTAAGGTACGAATGGGAGTATTTTGATTTTTAAATTGAGTCACTTCTCTGGGTTGTTCCCAACCGATTAGCAGAAAGCAACTTTGATGGGATAATTTTTCTATCTGTTTGAATAAAGAGCGATATTCTTCGTACTCTGGTTTATACTTTCCTGCTAATTCGCCGCTACAGAAAAGGTTGTGAACGTCATCTAAGACTACTAAACAGCGATGGTTTTGTAAATATTTAATCAGCGGTAAGCGTTTCTGGTTGGTTGGGGATGAATCTGGGTTTTCTGACTGGGAAAAAAGCTGTATTAGGTTAGGTTGAAATTTATCGATGGTGGGGAATTCGTCTAGGGTGTACCAAACTGCGTATTCAAACTCGTGTTTGATTTGTTGTATGAGTTGTACTGCTAGGGATGTTTTGCCGATGCCGCTGATACCAGTGAGGGTGATGAGGCGGCAGTTTTGTTGTAGAATCCAGGTTGTGATGGTTTGGAGTTCGGAAGTGCGATCGAAGAAATTACCCAACTCCGGCATTTCGCTTAAATCTTGATGTAGAGTTTTAGTTTGTTTTGAGTTAGCTGTTTCTTGATTTGGTGGGTGTGGATTTGTTATATCGGGCGGGTGTCTAGCTTCTCCACAAATGTTAACGCTACCAACTCCAACATAATCTACAACATTTGAAAATAGGGAGACTTGCAACCTCTCCATTGCCGATCGAAAATTCTTTTTATTGACATCTTCCCCTAACTCTTCTGAAAGTATCTGCCATAATTCCGATCCGATTTCCCTGGTGCGACTTTCAGAACAGTCAAAATCCTTCGCTATTTGCTTGTATGTCTCACGTTGTAGAGTTCCTTGCAATACCGCTGCTTGTAAATCGTCAAGGTGCTGACCAGTTTTAGCAAATACTATATTATCAGCGAATTTTAACATTTCTTTAAGATTCATCTGGTTGGGTAGATGCGATTATTTTATGTATTATAACTCACATCTGCCAACATTCTAGTACATTCTCGTACAAAATCAGATTAAATAGATAGAAATTTAGGTAAAATAATTGACAAAATAGAACAATTTTGGGATAGACAAATTTCTGATTTATTGACGATAATAGAAGAGCTTTAAAAAGAGAAATAAATTTATGAATTGGAAAGATTTTGCCAGTCAAGCGGGTGAAGAAGTTGTAGAAAATGTTGTAGGAAAAGCTACGGGCATGGATGGAAATACAGTCAAAACAGTCAAAGCGGTTGCAGAGACTGGTGCTGCGGTAAGCGCGGCTGCCAGTGCTGCTACAGGGTTGACTGTTGCAGCAACTTCAGGAGCAGGAATTACTTCAGGTCTAGCTGCGGCAGGTGGTGTGGTTGGCGGTGGTATGGCGGCTGCTCCTGCGGTATTAGCAGCAGGCCCAGCTTATCTTGGGGCAAAAATAATGAATGAAACTTTGTTCAAAGACCAACCTAACTTGTCTCAGGAAGAGAATAAGGCTCGTGCAGCGGCAAGAACAGCTACAAACATTGGGGCTGTTGCCGGTATAGCTGGTGCTGGTGCTGCAACGGTAGCTGGCGGTGCATCTGGTGCTGCAATTATGGGCACTCTTGCTGGTATCGGTGGCGTTGTCGGGGGAGGCGCGATCGCTGGTACTGCCATAGTTGCTGCTGCACCTGTTGCTGTGGCGGCTGCTATTGGATACGGAATATATAAACTTTTTGGAGGGAAAGATAGTTAGTTCAGTTTGATAATAAGGTTGGGTTGACGCTGGTGTCACCCAACCTCTTTTTATACTCACAATCTTATCTATTTCCACCATTCCAGTGCGATGATTGCACGGAGTGCGATCGCTTTAGTTAAACAAAAGAGCGATCGCCCTTCGCGCATAAAGATCGATCGCCCTTTGTTGTTTCCGATGACCGATCGCCTAAAATGAAAGAGCGATCGCCCTTTATATCAATTCCTAAAAACTTGCACTTTTTCCTCTATCTCCAATCCCCCTTCGCCTAAAGTATCAGTCGAAGAATGACGATCGATAAACTCACATAACAGCTCAAAAAACTTATCGAGTGCTTTACTTTCATCCTCAGAATAAAACAGAATGACGTTAGCCCAAGATTGGCTAGTCTGCACATTGAATTTTTTTCGTATCCACTCAGGAAACTGCATAAAATCGCTATCTTGTTTAGTTGGCTGTTCTCCCAACTCATATTTAGCAATGCTGTAACCCGATAAAAAAGCCTGAAGACAAATAATTGAATGTCGTCCCAAGTACATTGAAGGAGCTTTTTTTATTTTCTCAATCAGCGTATATAAATCGTGCATTTTTTACCTCAATATTTTTCAAATAACTGCAAGTTTTGCAGCTCAAAATTCCTCTTCTATAACCTTAAAACTTCCCATGCCCAGTTCCAGAGTAGGAGATGTTAAATTTTGCAGCCATTCCTGCCGATTCACACCATTACAATCTATATTATCAAAAACAATTTCCTGTTCGTCGATCGTAATTGATATCCCTTGATGGTAGCCATTAGTAGCAATTTGCTGCTGTCGTCGTAAATCATAAATCACTGACCAAGGTAGGTCTTGCCTTTCTAAATCCAGTTTAATCTGTTTACCATGTAGGTTTATGACCGTCAAGAACTCTTTGATAGCCTGACTACATTCAACACATTGAAAAACCCCATAAAGGCTGGCAATTTTAGCAATATCTTCTCGAATTTCATCTAAACTACTCCGATCTAAACTCAAAGTGGAAAGTTGACCTCCTATCTTTATGTACAAGTATATCTCAAAATCGCGGGCATTTGGAGAAGCAATATCCCATCACATCCAATATGCGAGATCACTTTCATTGTTTCCATGTCAGACTCCAGAAACTTCGAGCAATTCTAGTTTATCTCAGAGCTGTTCGCCTTTACCAGTATCTTGAGCGATCGTATAGGTGCTATGGAATGGGAAGGATCTCGACCCTCAAATTTTTAGGCTATTTTACTTGCCTTCTCCCTTTTTCGATCGCGCGATTCTGCTATAGCTTGTTTGGTAAACTCTATTTCCTCAAAATCTACCTGCATCACAGCAGTTTTAAACTCCAAACCCAAAACACAGCTAATTTCAAGGAGTTCCATATAACTAGCACCTTGATAATCTTTCTTCTCGTGTTCCTTAATGCGTTCTGGATCGATATCCAACCTTTCTGCTAGTTCTTCCACGCTGATTTTTGCTGCCATTCGAGCTTTAATTAAAGCATCTGACAGTTGATTGAAATTCTCAACTACAATTTCTATCGGCTCGCTCTTGTCCCACGCCATCAATCGTTCATATTCCGCTATTTCTTCATGCAATTGATCCAAATGGCGCTGAATCGAACCTCTACCTGCATCCCATTTAAGAAAGTCCTTTCTTTTTGCTTCTTCATCCCGCTCCATTGCAGCTATGGTTTTGTTGAATTTTTGAACCCAATCTTTGCTGACTTCGTACTCAAATTTATTTTTAATCATGGTTCCCACCTCATTAAATCGAGCGCTATAATTCCTTTTTTGTTTTGGCCTCTGTCACTTTGAAAAAATTCAAAGGAATTTTCTCCGTAATTGCCTACAGGTTCATCTGAGGGAAAAATCTCCCCTCGATACTTAGCTTTTTGGGCATTTCGATCCTGATGATTGAATAATCTAGGAGCATTAATTCTCAGATACTCCCTGTCTACAGTTTCTCTATCGTAACAAGCATCAAAATCATTAGGTTTGTATTTGTTGGTAACAAAACTACCATCAATATAGATAGTTCTAGCACCTGCGGCTTTTAACTGAGTCATTGCCAGTTTCAACCCCAGTATCATGTTCTTTCTTGTAACAGTCGTGCCAAATCTCTCCTCAAACTCCTCCCATTCGCACCAATGAACTCCCGGTGGTAGATTGCCGTTTTCATCGAATTGTGGAATCACTTACTCGCACCCGCGCCGCAAATTAGTTGTTCGAGTCGATCGTACCACAAGTATCATATTATGTTCGATCTATTTCCTCCCGCGCCCTTAATAAAAGCTGTTTGTAGTGAGGACTTTAGTCCGCGATTCCCGAGGACTAAAGTCCCTACTACAAACCTTACTTATTGCGGTCATCGATCGTACCACAGCTACCATTATAAACATACAGAAACCCGGCTGCTTCAAACCACCGGGTTTCTAAATATTGTTTCTGCATTTTCGATCGACTAAATCCCGCTCACGTAGGCCATAACTGGAGAACCTTGCTGCTGCTGCGCGATCGTCAAAAGCCGCTGAATCCGCTCTTCGGTAGAGGGATGAGTGCGGAAAAGTGACTGCAAACCTTTAGTCGAAAAAGGATTCACAATCAGCAGCGGCGACATCGCAGGATTGCCGTGCATCGGAATTTCATGACCCATTTTTTCCAATTTTTGCAGCGCGTTTGCTAAGCCGATCGGGTTATTGGTAATTTCCACCGCACCGCTATCGGCCGCAAATTCCCGCGTCCGAGAAATCGCCAGTTGAATTAAGGTTGCTGAGAGCGGCGCTAAGATGATTAAAAACAGCAAACCGAAAGGATTCGGGCCTTGTCTGCTGTCGCGCGTCACCGGCCCGTAAAGCGCTCCAAAAGTCAGAATTCGCCCGACAAATGTAATAGCGCCGGCGATCGTCCCTGCTACTGCTTGAGTGAGAGTATCGCGGTTGCGGATGTGCGTCAGTTCGTGGGCTAAAACGCCTTCCAATTCTTCGCGGGAAAGCAGTTTGATGATGCCTTCGGTAACTGCTATTGTCGCATGTTCCGGGTCTCTTCCTGTGGCGAATGCGTTGGGAGATTGAGTCGGAACTACAAATATTTTCGGCACGGGAATTTCGGCTTTTGCGCTCAGCGATGCTACAATATCGTAGAGTTCGGGAGCTTCGCTGCGGGCGATCGGGCGGGCGCGGTAAGCCATTAATGCTGCGGTATCGGAATAGTACCACGAGCTGAAACTGGAGAAGGCGGCTAGCGCTAAACCGATGTAAAGTCCTTGCTCGTTACCGATTAAGTAATAACTTCCTAAAACGAGAAGACCGCTGAGAAGCCCTAGTAGAGCTGCTGTTCTGAGTTGATTTGTTCCTTGCATGGGGGGTTGAGGGCGATCGCGAATTTTGATATTTTTGAACTTGTTATTAGATTTTCATATTTGCGGGCGCGATCGTCTCTATCTGTCGAAGTAAGTTGGGCGGCCAATAGTAGTATTTACCGCCCATCATCTCCCATTCACCTGCGTTGCTCTGCGTACCCTTCAATAAGGCGAAGCGCCTGCATCTGCTGTTGAAAAAGTTATAAAGTATGGTACGGATATAGCTTTTCTCAGAAAGATAAGTTATGACTGTAAATGGATGTTTTGATGGGATATCGCTTACTGTATAATAAGTATAAGAGGGCTAAAGCCCAACAACATACCTTACTTTTTTGAGAACTACTATATGTCATATTTTTGATGAATAATCGGGGCTTTGTGAGGCGATGCACCTGACTATTTTGTGGTGCGACTCTATCAAATGTACAATTTTTTGGGGATTTTTGATGGAGCGGCACGGTACCGGGACTAAAAAAAATCCCTGATTCACATTACAGCGAGTTAGCTAAATAAGTTTTTTATTATTATATGATATAACGTCGATTGAATGCTAAAAATTATGAGATTTTAACTATAAAGATTGTGGTCTGGGTCTAGCTAAACAATATAAAAAATATTTTCACTAAAAAATCCATGCACCCTACCGTATTCATTAGCAGATATTTGAAATTGGTAAGGGATATTGACTAGCATAGCTTCATTGGGAATCCCAAAACCATTAGGCTCCGTTGTATCTTGCCATGCTATGCCATGACAGCGCAGGCTTTTACTCTGATTATTGATGATTTCTTGAGAATTCAATTGCGATAAATCCCGTAGCCTTCTCAAGAGAGATGCTAGATATCTAGAATCTCGGTTAGCTAGTGAAAATTTATCTTTGTCATCCTGATAGTACCTGAAAGAAAAACTCACTCCTTCGGGTATTTTTACATCTTGACGCTTGATACTAGATAAGGATGGCTGGCGGCGTATATCTGCCTTTTTAGGTTTCTTCGATGACACGGGTTTTGTAAAATTCTTTCATTGATTCCTTAGAAATAATAGCATGAGAAGGTTCATCTTTTGGCAAGTTACCTCTAGACTTAATCCAAGGATCTTCGCGGCGCACCATCAATTCCAACTCGTAAGCATCGCAAAAAAAATACTCATCGGATAATTCGTCCAAAAACTCTTGTACTTCTTCGGGAAACTCGGGTTTTTCGACTTCTTTGAGAATTGGCTTAAATCCAAATTGTTCTTTGTATTCGTAAAATAAAGTCGGGATAGTTGGCCCGTGCACCCAGGCTTCAAAATCCTCATCAAAAAGCGGTGTGTCTTCAAAGGCTAGATACCATGCTTGGGCGTAGTACAAGAGTTTTTGGAGCTTGTGGTTGCTGAGGTAGGAGCCTACGTCATTGGCAAACCAAATGTAGTAATCTGCTAGTTGGGAGGCTGTTGTTATTGTAGTTATTGTGGTCATATAGTTTGAGTCAATAAGTTTTGGATTCTATGATATCATAATTATCTAGTATATTAAACTAGATTACCCTCTCAAGAGGCGGCAGAGCCGCAGGATATCACATTTCCAGGCTCTGCCTGGAAACGAGATTAATGCACTTATAGCAAAGAAACCGGGTTTTTACCTAATCTATCGACTGCGACGAAAGATATTCGTAAAAAACCCGGTTTCTGACTCACATTTCTAGCACGCAAAGTAGTAGGGTGCGGATACATTGACAATCTTCAAGAAAGAGCGACAATCTAATAGCGACGCACCTGTTCTTTTTAAGAGCTGATGAAAGAAACCCAATACTTGTTTTCTGAACTATTCTGTATGGTTCAGATCCATGAAATTGTCGATCGCATTTAGGGACTTTTCATAACAACACACCCTACAAATACTCACATAGCGCACAAAGAAACCGGGTTTTTACCTAATCTATCGACTGCGACGAAAGATCTTCGTAAAAAACCCGGTTTCTGATTACCCTTCCAGATAAATGTAAATCTTAAACTACTTGCACTTGTTTTTCTGCAAGGGAAGCAATCAGGGCTTTTTGCTGAGCCTGTTGAGCTTCGTCAGCTAAAAACTCGGCTAATTGTTCTTCGATTTCATCCCGCACAATTTGGCGGTATTCCAGGAAATGCTCGTTGTGGGCGCATACTGTTAAATAGTGATCCCAAACGGCAGGATTGCGTTTGATAATGCTGAACAAATGATGCCAGAACTTCCACCGAGTTGAACGCTTGACTCCTTGGCGCCAAACTACGGTTAGCAGCGCTCGCAAGTCGATCCAACTGGGGATTCTTGATGGTATATTTGCTGTAGGTGCACCTAACATCAAGAAGTGGCGGTAGGTGCGGTCTAAATATTTCTCAGCATCGTACACGTCAGAAAATGCTTGAACATATTCTCTCGCGATGTCTTCTAGCGGCCGCGTCGGAATGAAGTTCATCAATGTAGTCTGATTCAAGTTGCCGGATTTGTCGCGCAATCTGCCTTCTTTTGCTAGTCGGTGCGATAATGCAGTGTGCGGTAAAGCTTGCAGCATTCCAAAGGTTGTACTGGGAATTGCTGCTGCTTCGGCGAAGTTGACGATGCGTTGGCCTGCGCCCGGTTTTTCGCCGTCGAATCCGATGATGAATCCGGCCATTACTCGCAAACCTGATTTGGCAATTAATTCTACTGATTCTATCAGGGAGTTGCGAGTATTTTGGAATTTTTTGGTCATTTGCAAGCTTTCTTCGTCGGGGGTTTCAATTCCTAGGAATACGGCGTTGAAATGACATTTCACCATCATGTCCATCAATTCTTGGTCTTGGGCTAAGTCGATGGATGCTTCTGTGTTGAAGTTGAAGGGGAATTTGTGTTCTATTTGCCAGACTTCTAAGTCTTTTAGCAATAGTTTGACACTGCGTTTGTTGCCGATAAAGTTGTCGTCTACCATGAAGACGCCGCGCCGCCAACCTAGGTTGTAGAGACAGTCTAGTTCTGCTATTAATTGTTGGGGTTCTTTGGTGCGGGGTTTGCGCCCGTAGAGGACGATGATGTCGCAGAATTCGCACTGGAAGGGACAGCCTCGGGAAAATTGAATCGACATTGAGTCGTAGCTGTCTAATTCCAGCAGGTCGAAGCGGGGAACAGGGGTTGTGGTAACATCGGGTTTTACGCCGTCCGATCGATAAATTCCACTTTTTTCACCGCGCGCGATGGCTTCGACGAACATCGGTAGGGTGATTTCGCCTTCGTCGAGAATCAGGTAATCGATGCCGGCTGCTTGGGGCTCTTCGGGTACGGAAGTTGGGTAGGGGCCGCCACAAGCTACGGATTTACCGCGCCGCTTGGCTTCGCGGATGATGTCTAGCAAGTCTTCTTTTTGGACAATCATCGCTGACAGAATAACGAGCTCTGCCCATTCCCATTCTGCTTCGGTGATTTGTCGGATGTTACGATCGACTAACTTGAATTCCCATTCTTGGGGTAGAATGGCTGCTACTGTGACCAAACCCAGCGGTGGAAGCAGCACTTTGCGATCGACTAATTCTAGGATTTTCTCATAAGACCAGAATGTTTTCGGGAACAGGGGGTAAACTAGAAGCACTCGCATAGTATGTTAAACCTCACATCACTAAAAGACTTGCGATCTGGCTGGCGTTTGAGAGTTCGATCGACTCTCAATATTTAATGTTAAGGCTAAAATTACGATCTTGCCCGCGATCGACTATCTAGAAAGGGGCGACACCCCCTAACACAAAGATAATGGGCGCAATTTTTAGCTTGCAGTTCCCTGTTATAGTTGGCAAATGTTGATATCTTATCGTATCTCACCATTGATTGACGATAATCGCTTCAAAAGTGCCCGAATCAGGCAAAAAAGAATTTGAAATAGTAGAGTTGAATAGGATAAAGAATTAGGGACGGGCTAGAAGCCCATCCCACAAGAAAGATTGTGGGATGGGCTTCTAGCCTGTCCGATTATTGGTGCGGAGTGTACGGACTACTTTGTATTTTTATCTGGAATCCCGCTAGTTCTTAACATATCAGCAACAGTTCCGCAGTAACTCGGCAATCCGATGCTTTCGGGATTGACCAGATTTTGATAGGTAAAATGGCGATAGCTGATACAAAATCTATCCCAAGCAGCCATCTGAATTCGGAACAACCAAATAAAGAAATCAGCAAGCCAAGGTGACAGAGTAATCCGAAAGAATATTTTTGTATGCAAATACTTGCAAGCTTGTTCGACAACTTCGTTCGCGGTAATCGCCGGATTTCCGAGTACAAAATGTCGCGGTTCTTCGGAATCGGACGGATGTTCGACTAAGTAATTAACTACTGTGGCAATGTCTGCACCGTGGATGAAGTGAAAACTGCCATCTGCTTTCAGCCAGCGAATCAAACCAATCCATTTGGCGACAAGCGGCAAACCGGATGATAGGTGAGAAACTGGTTTTTCTGCGTCTCCTCCTAATACTAAGGTTGGGTAAAGTGCGGTAATTGGAGGCACGTTTGTTAACGTTGATAATTGCGTCATGCAATCATATTTGGAGCGAACATAATCTGTTCCTAGTTCTCCGGCTTCTTTGAGTAAGTTGTTATCTCTACCGAGAATGCTGGCGGTTGAAAAGTATATTACTTGTTCGCAAGTCTGCGGCGAAAGTAGTTGAATGAGGCGCAGAGTTTTGGTGACGTTGACATCAAAAACTTCTTGGGTTCCTCCCCAAGCTGTGGCTGCTAAAATTGCTACGTCTATTGTTTGCAGCAGTTCGGAATGGCGATCGATATCTTTCATGTCGCCTTGTATGATATTGATGCCCGATCGCGCTTTCCAGTCAAATTTTAGCTTATCGGGGTTGCGAACTAATAGGTAGAGTTCGTGGTTTGTCTGTTGAATCAAGGTTTCGGCCATGTAGTGACCGATACAGCCACTTGCACCCGTTATGAAAATTTTTTTTGTCATTTGCAGAAGGGGAAGGGGGGGAGGTGGGGAGAGAGGGAGAGGGGGAGAGGGGGAGTTATTGGTTTGAATTTGAGGCTTTAGTCGGCCATAGATTTGGGTGACAGTTGAGGTTTGATCCCCCTAAATCCCCCTTAATAAGGGGGACTTTGAGAATACTTGTCCCGTCTTAAAAACCGAGGTTTTGAATGCTCTTGTTCCCCCCTTCTTAAGGGGGGTTAGGGGGGATCTCCGGATTCTATTCGTTACCAGTAGTTAACAGGGATTTTTGGTGTGGTGGGGGCGGGTTTATTTAGCCTGTTTGCAACTTTTAAGGTTGTTGGTGAACCCGCCCCTACGGATTTTGGAGAATGAGGTTTTTGGGGTTTGAATTCCTGTCAAATTTAAGCAGTAACTGCGAGCAATTTGTCGGCTTGTTTCGCAGTTTCAAAGAAGAAACGCACGTTGTCTTCGGGGGTTCCCGGCAATACGCCGTGTCCTAAATTGAGGATGTGTCCCCGATCGCCCGCTTTGCGAATTGTATCAAGAATTCGATCGCGAATAAACGGTTGAGAACCAAACAATACGCCGGGATCGAGATTTCCCTGAACGTTCATGTTGGGCCCCAAACGCTTGCGCGCGTCGGCCATATCAACCGTCCAATCGACGCTGACGATATCTGCGCCGGATGTAGCCATGCGTTCGAGAAGGCCGCCGCTACCTGTGACTAATAGGATTAGCGGGGTGTCGGGATGGGTTTTTTTGACTTGCTCGAATACCTGTTTTTGGTATGGTAGAGCGAAGGTGTCGTAATCCTGCGGGGACAGTTGGCCGGCCCAGGAGTCGAACATTTGCACTACTTGGGCGCCGCAGTCGATTTGATAGCGCACGTAAACTGCGATCGCATCTGCAAATTTCGAGAGCAATTGATGTAGTAAAGTTGGATCGGAAAATGCCATGTTTTTGATGACGGCATAATCCTTAGAACCTTTGCCCTCAACGGCGTAGGCTGCTAAAGTCCAGGGCGCGCCGACAAAACCGAGCACGGTGGATTTGTTGCCAACTTCCGCGCGCAGGGATTTGAGGATTGTTTTGATAAAGGGCAAACTTTCTTCCGGGTTCAGCGGTTGCAGGTTGTCGATTTGCTGCTGAGTGCGGATGGGTGCGTGGATAATCGGGCCTTTACCTTCGGCGATGTCCATGTCGATGCCCAAACCGGGCATGGGGGTGACGATATCGGAAAATAAAATTACGCCGTCGGGTTGAAACGCGCGCCACGGCTGAAGGGAAACTTCGATCGCAACTTCGGGAATTTCGGAACGTTCGCGAAAGGAGGGATACTTTTCTCGCAAATCTCGATAGGCTTTCATGTAGCGACCGGCTTGGCGCATCATCCACACGGGCGGGCGGTCTAGGGTTTCGCCGCGGGCTGCCCGCAACAGCAAGGGAACTTCATTTAATGATGACATCTTAACTTTTCTCGAATTTAGATCTTTTAATGTCTTTGGTAGCTTACCACTGTGCGATCGTCCTTTTTGATCGAAAATTCGGCGATCGGCCCGCAGCAGCTATTGTCTGATGTCTGTATGTGTATTCGGACTGACGCGGGGCTCAGAAACCGGGTTTTTGGCGATAATTCTTCGTCGCAGTCGGCAGATTCGCAAAAAAACCCGGTTTCTTTGGGTTTGATGGGTAAATTCCCTACTATCTATCATTGCGAGGCACTATCTGTCATTGCGAGGAACGTTAGCGAAGCGATCTCTTATGAAAGCAATCTCCGCATCTATTTTTTCAGCGCTTCTGTTTTCTGGACTGAATTAATTCATTAATTGGTAGAGCTTGATTTGCGATCGAACTGTGGTAGTTTGCGAGAAGTCGGGAAAATGGCTGAAAATACGCTGTTTCGTTCTAACCCTCGCAGCATTGCTGGGCAAGGGTTTCAGCGAGTTTTTCTGCGGGGTTGAAGGAGTTTTGACGGATAATTTTGGGAACCCTTGCAAATCTCCCCACTCGCTGGGGAAAATAATTGAATGGAAACTTGACCCAAAAAAATCAATAGGAATATAATTAAATTATACGAACTTAAAGAGTAAATAAAGATGTTTGATTGGATTGTCAAAACTGTAGTTGATGCTTCAGGGGTAACTAGCCAGCTAAAAGTAGCTGAATGGGCAAGATTGAATCAGACTAATGCTTTTGATATGGGCCCCAAAAACTACCAGAGGTGCTTACATGATTTAGGTTTAGGTGGCAAGTATCATGAACTTGAATACAATGAAAACGGAAGCCTTAAATATCAATAGTATCCATTATTTTTGAAACTAAATTATTTGCCTCAGAAATTTTAGCTGGTAAGCAGCAACTGATTCACGAATACAAAATTACATCTAAAATACCAAGATTTGTAGGGGCGGGTTCACCCAAATCTACAATGAAATCGACGGACTCAAAAACCCGCCCCCACCCATCACTCCAAGTTAGGGCGGGTTTATAGATATTGTCGATTTGAGTTACAAATCAGGGTGAACCCGCCCCTACAATTCCTCGGAAAAGATGATTTTTTCGGGCTTACCTAGTTGGGTTGGGGCGGGTTTATAGATATTGTTGATTTGAGTTACAAATCAGGGTGAACCCGCCCTTACAATTCCTCGGAAAAGATGATTTTTTCGGGCTTACCTAGTCACACAGACTCCGCCTACAGATACGCGACATTGATCGGGACGATCGAACCTGCTATTATCATTAGATCGATCGAATCTACCATCATCCGCCCTCGCCGAATCTAAATCCCTAGTCCGCGAATTGTAATAATAATCGCCCGCCGGAACAGCCCTAGTCGGTACAGCGCAATAAGTCCCGTCTCTGCCGGTATCGTCAAATCTTACTCTTACCATAGTGCGTCTGAGGCGACAGTCGATCGGGTTTAAGCCAAAATCATCACGCAAAATCCGTTCTCCATCGTAGCTGCTGTTGTTACGGCCCCTGTCGCTTCTGTCATCCCATCTATTATTACTAGCACGTCTGTCGCCGCCATCAATTCCCGCAACTTCCACCGTGTAGCTACCGCCCCTCGCAGCATCTTTCGCTAACACCAAAAGCTTGTAATCGCCACTGCGGGGAATCACATAATTAAAAGAACGGTCTTGGGTAAAAGCGACTTGCTTGTTGTTCCCGTAAAATAGTACCATAACGGGAGTAAAACCGCGACTTCTATCCGTATCTAAAAACACTTGAATGTTATCGCCTTCCCGCGCAGTGAAAGTATATTCTTGACCGCGCAATTCTTCCGTCGGAGTTCCGGGCGTCCACATATTTCGGAAACGGTAAATCGGGGAAGTGCGGCGGATTACTCCATCTATGCGATCGTTATTTTGTATCGATTCGGCAACAGCACTTGACGGAATCGCCGTAAGTGCCAATCCGGCAACTAGCACAGCGGCAGCAATACTATTTAACAAGTTGTGTGTTTTCATATCAACCTCTCAAAAACTTTAAAATCTTTTTGCCTTGTTGGCGCCGACATTTGCATACACACCATTTTAAATCTAATTTCTGCCAACCGTGTTAACCTCACCCAACTGGACTATTTAGGAATTATCGTAGGGTGCGTCAGGGCTGAGTGTTTTAATCACAGACTAATTATTTTTCCCCTGACGCACCCTACCAACTAATAATTTCTCCCTGACGCACTCTACCAACTGACTACCAACTGTACGGTGCGTCAGGGCTGAGTGTTTTAATCACAGACTAATAATTTCTCCCTGACGCACCCTACCAACTTACAGACGTTGATGCCGCATCTAAAGTTGCGATGTATCCCCACAAATCAGCAATCCCGATTCAGCATCGAGACTCGCCTCAATTCCCATCGGTAAAGCAGCGTTAACCCCTTCATGGCCAAACGGTAAATCCGAGACAATGGGAATATTTAAGTCAAACAGCCGATCGCGCAAAACCTCTTCTATAGTAAAACTAGGACTATCCGGGCCAACCTCGCAGCGACTAAACCGTCCCAAAGCAATCCCCCGCACCCCCGCAAAAGCCCCCGCCATCCGCCACTGAGTCAACATCCGATCGACCCTGTAAGGAGCCTCCGAAACATCCTCAAATGCGAGAATAGCACCAGTCAAATCCGGTTGATAAGGGGTGGAGAGCAAATGAGTAGCCACCGTCAGATTCGCCGGAAACAACCGCCCTGAAGCTTTTCCACCAGCCCATCCTTTACCTTGCAAAGATTGTAACGGACGGCCTTCTACGCAGTCAAAAAGTCGATCGACCGACCAATCCGGTTCCGCGCCCAAAGTTGTCAGCAGCGGCCCGTGAACCCCCCAAATCCCCAATTTGTCGTCATTCCACAGCAAAGCCGTAATATCGGAAAAGCCGATCAACCATTTCGGCCCATGGGAATCGGGAGTCGGAAACCCGGAATTCGTGCGATCGCCCACCTTACCTTTTTCCAAAAGTCGAGTGCTACCGAAACCGCCTCGAACACACAGAATACCGCGACAATCCGGGTCACTGAGGGCATCTGCGAGCTGTCGGGCGCGGTTTTCGTCGGAACCGGCCAAGTAGCCAGCGCGATCGGCAAAACCCGGTGTTAATTCAACTCGATAGCCGCGGGATTTCCAAATTTCCAAACCGCGTTCAAAATTAGTCAATTCTCGCAGCGCGCCGCTAGGTGCGATCGCCCGCAGCAAATCTCCCGGTTGCAGCCATTTCATATTAATAATTATCTATTAAGGTACGTAGTTGCGCTTCAGCGCTCAAAGGTACGTAGTTGCGCTTCAGCGCTCAAAGGTACGTAGTTGCGCTTCAGCGCTCAAAGGTACGTAGTTGCCGCTTCAGCGCTCAAAGGTACGTAGTTGCGCTTCAGCGCTCTTTTCGTAAATATAGTAATCCTATCTAAGTTTCAAGGTACGACTACCTCTCGTCTTGCTAAACTCATTTTATAGCAAGGATTTGATAATTTCCCGAGCTTGAAAATGATTTAGGATTGCTCTTTCCGTATATAATACTAAGAGCGCTGAAGCGCAACTACGTACCTAATTCCGAATTCCATGCGGCGGAATTCCACCTTTCATACCTACGGCAAAGTCAGAATTTCCACCCCAGAATCAGTCACAGCCAGAGTGTGTTCAAACTGAGCCGAAAGCTTTTTATCCTTAGTGATAGCAGTCCAACCATCCGCCAAAATTTCCACATCCCAAGTACCCTCATTAATCATCGGCTCGATCGTAAAAACCATACCTTGTCTGAGCTTCTTTCCCGTCCCCCGCTTACCGTAATGCAAAATTTCCGGTTCCGTGTGAAAAACGCGATGCACGCCGTGTCCCGCAAAATTTCGCACCACCGAAAAACCCTGCGCTTCAGCATATTCTTGAATCGCCGCACCGATATCACCGGTACGAGCACCAGGCTTAACTTCCGCAATTCCTCTTCTGAGACATTCCTCAGTTACTTCAACTAACCTTTTAGCTACAGGTGAAGGTTCCCCAACAAAAAAAGTTTTAGAAGTATCGCCGTGATAGCCATCAACTAAAGGCGTTACATCAATGTTAATAATGTCACCTTTTCTGAGAATTTGTTTTGCATTCGGGATGCCGTGACAGACAACTTCATTGACACTAGCACACAGAGATTTCGGAAATCCTTTATAACCTAACGGAGCACTTTTTGCACCGTGGGCTAAAGTCCAGCGTTCCGCTTCGTCGTTAATTGCCAGAGTGCTGACACCCGGTTTAATCATTGGTTCGAGATGCAGAAGAAGCTGAGCTGCTAAGCTGCCAGCTTGACGCATTTTTTCGATTTCTCTGCTCGATAAAAGCACTAAACGTTCAGTTGCCATAGTTATTTTTGTGGTCTTTTGTTGTGGTCAATTAAGAGTTTATTTAACTCAATTTTACAATAGACTTGAACCAGCGTTCAAAAAGATCGCCCGCGGCTCCTAAATTGTATTCTACCTCTGCTTGTCGCCGGCAAGCACTGCGGTCAATTTTGTCTAAACGGTCGATCGCACTTACCAAGCCATTTACACTATCAGGTTCCACTAAAAAGCCCGTCAGCCCGTCTCGCACAATTTCCGCCGGCCCCCCGCGCTCGTAAGCAATCACAGGCACACCGCACGCTAAAGCCTCGATCGCCACATTTCCGAAAGCTTCCACCCAGCGCGGCGTCATCAACAATGCTCGGCACTGGCGGACTTGTTCTTGCATTTTGGTTGTTGTCAGAAACCCTAAATATTCTACCGGAGCATCCGGGTAATCTGTACAAATTTTGTGC
This sequence comes from Microcoleus sp. PH2017_34_RAT_O_A, assembly GCF_020737885.1. Taxonomy (NCBI): domain Bacteria; kingdom Bacillati; phylum Cyanobacteriota; class Cyanophyceae; order Oscillatoriales; family Microcoleaceae; genus Microcoleus; species Microcoleus sp. PH2017_34_RAT_O_A. The sequence continues at coordinate 61,402 of NZ_JAEQDD010000042.1, forward strand.
CAATAATCCTCATCTTGCATTTTGCCCATAATTTTTAGGGGAATGCCTGTAATTTTTGCAGCCGCCACAGCATCTTCTAAGCCTTTTTCCGGGGCAATGCGGCCCAGCCAAGCTAATTTTGGTTCCGGTTGGCTGCAAAAGTCGTACAGCGATAAATCGATGCCGCCGTTTCCCACCAACTCGCACTCGCTAGCAAAGGCAAAGGTTTGGGCTTGGGTAAGGGTGCAAACTCCCAGCGTACCGGGAAATTTGACGGCGATTTGTCCGGCGATGCGATCGAACGATCGCGACATGGAGCCCATACTGATAAAATGTGCGATCGGAGTGTTAAAAAATGGCGTCAAATAAAAAGGCAACCAATCGTAGGCAAAATTAACAATCAGATCCCAATCATCCTGAACTTGGCGAGCGTATTCCCACATATTTGCCAGCACAGAATCGGCAGGCATCACAATCGGATCGTGGTAATCTTGTGTTTGGGCAGTTACTTGCAAATCCCCCGCGATTTCGATGACTGGAATTGATTCTAAGACTGAACCTGCCGGCGCTACAACTGTTATTTTATGACCTCGGCGCTGCAATTCTTTAGCAATATTCAAGACTGTAAGTTCGACTCCGCCGCCCAACCCAGAACCGAGTTGACCTACAGAAGTTGATAGGAACAATAATTTTAAAGAGTTATTAGTCATTAGTTATTAGTTATTAGTTATTGGTTATTGCTTATTAGTTATTAGTTATTAGTTATTGGTTATTGCTTATTAGTTATTAGTCACTTACTTGAGAATATTCTCAACAATCATAAGATCGATCTTTACCCGAAGATGATATGGCCTTTCTCAAAAAAAGTGAGGTATGCCCTATGCCCTATGCCCTATGCCCTATGCCCTATGCCCTATGCCCTATACCCATGAGTACCTCTCTCTATTTTCTCCCTCTGTGTCCTCTGCGCCCTCTGCGGTTTAATCATTCTGGTACAGCCGGATTTGATCTTACACATCCGGGAGAATCAACAACTTTCCCTAACACTCTTGCACAACAATTGTTAGGTTACATTATTTGGGAAAAATTGTATAGCATTTATCAGAAAGATGAGGTATGACTGACTGCTTATATAACCGCTTAAACGAAGAGGGCTGAAGCCCAAACGAAGAGGGCTGAAGCCCAACAACGTACCTCACCTATCTGAGAAGGGCTATATTACCCAGTCCAAAAGTATTAAGTAAAAAAGACTTACCTATGGCGAATTATTCCCGGTTGCTCTTAAAAATTTCAGGTTTAGTAACTAGAAATACAGGAATCAACCAGGAATCAGCCGCGCGCCAGTCACAAACTAGCGTTTGATGAACTGTTCTAATTTGTGAGCTATCTTCTCTATAATTCCCTCCGAAGTATGTGTCGCCGATGATGCTTCTGCTTCAATACGCTTGACAGCATCTTCTGGAAGATTCAGCAACTGCACTAATTTTTGATAAGCTGCGGCTTCGTCAGAGTTAATGTTTGGTTCGTCGGGAGTGCGAGAACTAGATGCAATCACTTCATAGCCGAGTTGCAAGACTAATTCTTTTTCCTCTTGAGTTTCTAGTTGGTGAATCAGCTCATCAAGGGGAATATTTTGCATGATGTAATCCCGCAGTTCCTGTTGCATTTGTTGGGCGTCGTCATCTGCGGCAAACAAACGGCAAAAGCGATCGAGCATTAAATTAACTTCTTCTGTTGCGAGTTCGCCATCAGCCCAGGCCATAGAGGAAACGATTCGCAGCAGGTTCATCTGGCGAGGCGTAATTGATGGAGGAGGTGGGGTTTGCATAATTAAAATTGGTGATTGCTAATGGGTTATTTGTTATGAGTTATTTGTTACTGGTTATTGCTGATTTTTTATGTCATATCCGGTGAGACAACCATCATAAAAGTCTTTTTTAGTAAGGACTTGAGTCCTTCCCGATTGGCCTATAGTTTTGCAGTGAGGACGAGCGCTCTCAGTACAAAATTTATGATAGGTAATTAACCGGACACAATCTTATTGGTTATTAAAACTAACAAATAACAACCAACAAGTAACAAGTAACAACTAACAACTAACTACTAACTACTAACAATGATGTCACAAATTCGACAGAGGAACACCCAGCCATCCAGTAAAGTTTTGTTTCTGAATAGTGCTTGGCCGATCGACTGGTACGATCGAATAACGGCCGGGGCGCGGCTGGGCGAGAGTAACAGAACAAGTCCGCAGTTCGTCTTGATGAAAAACTGTCACTTCTACCGTGTCCCCCGGCTGATAGTCTTTCAGCCTCTCTGCCACTTGTTCGGCATTTACTCGAAAACCTGCGATCGCCAGCAACTCGTCTCCAGCGTCAATTCCGGCCAATTGTGCCGGAGATCCTGCTTCGACAAATTTAACCATTTGCCGCCCGTTTTCCGCTCCCAACGTCCAACCCATCCGAGGCGTTTGCTCGCTTTCATCTACCCAAATTTGTAGCCCGAAAGGTTCCAGATATTCGTTATAAGGCAACTCTTCTGTGCCGTCTACATAGCGCGCAAAAAAGTCACTCAAATCCATGCCGGCTACAGACTCGATCGCACTTTGCAACTCTTCGGGAGTAAAGCCTATTTCTGCCGTCCGCGAGCGAGCATTTAACTTACCATTTGATGTCAGATACGCAGGCTTTGCCTCTGTTCCCGACTTCTGGTCAAAATCTTCATTTTCAGGAGAACAACCGCCAAACTGCTGCCACATCAAACGCATCACATCGTCGAGCGATCGCGCGTTGCCGTGTTTAGCTCGAATCAACAAATCCAGCAGAAACGAAACTAATTCCCCTTTCAAATAATAGGAAATCTGCGAATTATCGCTATTAGCATCCCTCCGATAAAGTTTAATCCAAGCATCCCAACTCGACTCGCTCGCAGGCTGCACGTTCCGCCCCGGAGTCGTCTGCAAGCGAGTGATTTCTTTGGCAAGATTTTGGAAATAACCTTTCACGCCATAGAGACCCGCTCGAAAAGGAATTAGCAAATCGTAATAACTGGTCGTGCCTTCAGAGAACCATAAAGAAGGAGTATAATTCTCTTGTTCGTAGTCAAATATTTCGAGAGCTTTCGGTCGAATGCGCTTGACATTCCAGAGGTGAAAAAACTCGTGAGCCACCAATTGAATGAACCGTTCGTACTTGTCCTTGTTCCGAAAACCAAAACGCGAATAGTTAAGAGTGCAACTATCCTTGTGTTCCAATCCGCCAAAACCAGAGCCAGACAAATGCAACAAAAACACATAGCGGTCGTAAGGCAAACCGCCGAACATTTCTGCTTCTACCTCAATGACTTTCTTGATATCTTGAATTGCCCGTTCTGGTTCTAAATTGCCTTGTCCCCAAACTACAAGCTGATGGGGTTTTCCCATCACTTCAAAATCGTAGGACTCGTGACAGCCAATCTCAAAAGGACTATCGACAAGGGTGTCAAAATCCGCAGCAGCGAAAGTAAAATCTTCCCCAGAAACAGGCGGCAAAGTAGTAACTGTGCGCCATTCCGGCTGCGGTGGCACCACTGTCACCGTATAGCAGTTGCGCTCAAAACCGGGCAAGAAAAAGCACAGAGCCGCTGGATTAAAATAACCGTGAGTCGAGTCTAAATGATTGGTTCGTACTGTCAGTTCGTTGGCAAAAATCCGGTAGCAAACCGTGACATCTGACACTGAATTTGTCTCGATTTGCCAGTGATTTTTGCTAATCTTGCGCCAAAGTAAAGCTCGATCGCCTCCTAGCGATCGAAAATCTTGCAGGTGGCGGGCGTACTCTCGAACCAAGTAAGAACCGGGAGTCCAGACAGGCATTTTTAAATCCAGCACCGGCTCCGACCAACCTTGCACGCGCAAAGTCACTTCAAACAGGTGGGATTCAGGATTGGGCATCGCCACCGAATAGTGAATGGTCGGTGCTGTTAGTTGTCCGATCGCGCGATCGGCAGCGGACGAGGTATCCTCATAAGTGACATCGGTCATTGACTTGCCAAATTCATCAAGTGCTTGAGGTTGATCAAATGGATAGTTTGGTGCTCTGGATCGATTTTGATCCAGCCTTTACTATCTAGTTTTTCCATAATTTTGCTGGTTTCATCTAGGGCGATACCTGTCACGTCAGCTAAATCTTCATAAGGGATATTGAAGATATCTCTGCCCTCAGCAGTTTTCTGACCGTAGTTTTCTCCCAGCTCAACTAAAGTATTTGCTAGTTTAACCGCTGGCTGGCGGTTCTGGAGTTGAGAGCGGAGATTGGTTTGGCGCAGGCGCCGCACCATCAGTTGCAGCATCCGGTGATGCAATTGCGGATCTTTAAACAGGGTTTGGATAAATCGCTGAGCCGTGACACTGATCAGCCGCACGGGCGATAGAGCAAGTACGTCATTCGATCGGGGAGATTCATCAAGAATGGCCATTTCGCCGAAGAAAGCTCCCCGTCCTAAAATAGCCATTGATACAGCTCGATCGTTTGACAGGCGGCGGACTTTGACCCAGCCCGACACAACAAAATAAATTGCGTTACCCCAAGAATCCTCCATCACCACAGCTCGGCCTGGGGGATACTCATGCTTAACGGCATTGGATAGCAGCCCTCCCAAGGTTTCTGGGTTAGCACCCTTAAATAGAGGGAACAGCTCACTGAAAGCTTCTGTCTTCATGCAAACTCGCGGAGGTGGGAAATTAGATTAGGCGACACCCAATAGCTAGGGAACGATCGCTGTTTGAGAAAACAAACAATCTGTTGCTGCTACATAAGATTGACACAAAGCGAACGAGACGCAAATCTCAGACACAGGCGAAACTTACTTCGTCTCATAGCTCCTTTGACATACCTCCTCTTCCTGAATGAGAGAGGATTCCTTAACGCTTCACAGACTAATGCTTGCAAGAAGCAAGTCTCACTCAGTCTCCACGTTCGTTTTAAGTCTCCCAATGCCCTAGGTTGACTTTTTGTTTTCCTCACAAGTCAAATGCTTGTATGCCTTCAGGGTTGGAGTCAACCATTGCCCCTCTAGCTGTCTAGGTGCGCTCTCACCGTAGCTGTTTCAACGTGTCTTGAGCCTGTAGACATTTCAATTTTAATGCAAAGCTGTCCTAGAACTATGGGGTTTAAAACCCAATTCTCCAATCAGGGTACAGGGGCCCGCTTCACCTAAAATTATGGGCAGATTTTTCAATCTTAAACGGGTTTACAGGCGTCCCACTGCCTGTTGAACTTTCCCCAACAGAGCTTCTATATAATCCGGCCAGCCGATCGCGATCGACTGCGTGTGGGCCAGAGACTCCGGCTCTATGGCGTCTGCCGTCCACCTCAGCGGTTGACCTTGCAAGTCGCAACAGACCAATCCGGCTGCCTTTGCTAGGGCCAGAGGGCCGGCGGTATCCCACACTTTAACTCTACCGTTGAAATACAGGTACAAACCGGCTCGACCTTGTATGATTTCCATAACTTTTAAGCCAAAGCTTCCCAGCGAGTAAAATTCTACTCCTGGGATGCTTTGGGCGATCGCCCCGGCATAGTTTTTCTGGTCTCTGTCGCCGAGAATAATTTTACAATTGAACGGTGTCGGAGCGGGGGGTTTGCAAAGGCCGATCGGCTGCGGCGAAGAGGTTCCCACAGTTTGGAACAATCCCCAATCTTTACCGCCAAAATACATTTGGTCAAAAGCCGGGGCGTAGATCCAGCCGGCCACCGGTTCCCCCTCCAACAGCAGCCCCACCATCACAGCGTAGTGCTGTTTTCCCTGAATAAATCCCTCCGTCCCGTCGAGGGGATCGATGCACCAGAGGCGCTGGTAATTTGCCTGGTAAGCTGCTCTGGAGGACGTGTTTTCCTCCGTGATCCTGCCATCTTCAGGAAACAAAGCGCTAAATGCTGCTGATAGTTGTCCGTCTAAGTAGCGATCGATACTCGTCACGTAGTCATCTGGGCCTTTCTCGGAAACTTCAAAAGGTTCCGCTGCAAGCTTGTGGGCTTCTTGACCGCACTCTCGGATGATGTAGCGAATTTTTTGGTCTTGCTCTGGAGAAATATACATCAGGTTAAACATAAATGCTTCAGCTAACTTCAGCATAAAAGCTTAAGTCATTGGAATCGAGCGATCGACCCCTGTGACTATTTTTGACTCTTACAAGATTGGCGCCCGGGTGTCAGCCCTAGGCGCAAAAATTAATTTGACGCACTACTTATGGCGATCAGATGCTCTTCGGCGCACCCTACTCATATCGTTTCCGGTTGCATGGGTATTATTCAAATTTCCCAACAGTCAACAATCAATAATCTATCGTTTCCGGTTGCATTGATATTGTTAAAATTTCCAAACTGTCAACTGTCAACTGTCAACTGTCAACTGTCAACTGTCAAGACTCCCGTCCCGAAACCCACTTATCGCGCCATTTCACAGTCCCTTCCGAAGCCAAAACCCAGCGCCGACAAACCAAATTTTCTCGCAGCGGCGACCTTCCTTCCCGCAGCAGCGCATACTTATAAGAAATCAACTTCCCCGCACTTTCATTAAAAGGAATTTCCCCAAACCAAGTATTAGTATTGATATACTCCAGCGGGTAAGCCTTACTAATATCCCAATTCCCCAATTCAGGACAATCTCCAACCACCACAATTCTTTCCCCAGGCTGACTTTTAACACTGTTAAGCTGAGCCCGCACAATAGTTTTCCCCTTAACTCGCTCTCCCACGCGGCTAAAAATCATTACTTCGCGATCGCCCAACTCCAAATTATACAGCATCCCGTCTTTAACTTCAAACTTGCGGCGCGATAAAACCTCCGTATGCTCTCCATCCGGCAACTCCGTATCAACCGCTTCAACAGTCACAGAATCGCCCCGATTCATCGCCACAAACACCACAGAATCGCGATAGCGGCGGACGTAACAATAAACATCAGCAGTTAGATATTTTTGCCACTGACTCCCCATCGAAATAGCAGGATTCAGCCGCCGCAACCCAGACAGCAACCGCACATCGCGGTAAATCGGCGAATCAGTATCCCACTTTTCCATCATCGGGCGGTTGTAAGGGTCATTTCCCCCTTCTGTATCATCGTGCAGGTACTGTTCAGTACCGTAATAAAGGCACGGAATGCCACGACTTGTCATGATTAAATTTATCGCCAACCGGAGCATTTGTCGATCGGCATTCAACGACTGAAACCGCGGCATATCGTGGTTGTCAATAAAAGTAATCAACTCCGTCGCCCCGTAATAGCGGTGATCCAAATTCAGCACATCCTGAATTAACTGAAATCCGGCTTCCGCACCCTGTCCCAATACTTCTCGAATTGCCACGCACAGCCCAAAATCTAAAATAGTCATCCCCGACTCATTGACAAATTCCACAGAAAGGTCATTTCTAGGATCGCTGTAAATCCATTCCCCAAAGATGAAAACATCAGGTCTATGTGTCAAAATATCCGCAGTAAACTCTTGCCAAAACCAGATCGGCATATGCTTAACTGTATCAACCCGCAAAGCATCAACACCTCTATCTAGCCACTGTTTAATTGCTGACTTAATGTAACTGCGATAGGCAATATTGTTTTCATTGAAAGTAGCCAAGCCAGACAGTTCGCAGTTTTGAACTTGCCATTCATCTTCCCAATTTTGGACTTCTCCATAATGGTGATACCAGTTATCTTTGTCATCGTTAAAGTCAGCTATTTTGACACCATCATCGTAAAGCTCCCCTTTTTTTCCACTAAAATCTGGGTTGCTGTGATTGCAGACAATATCGAGTACAAGTTTCATTTTTCGCTGGTGCAACTCGTCTACTAATTTGTCAAATACGGTATCTTTAGTTTCTTGTGTTTGGTTGACAGAAGGATTATCACCTTTAGCAATAAATCGGGGATTTAGTCGTTTAAAATCTTTTGTCCAGTAGCCGTGAATCGCAGCTTGTTCGACAAATAATGCTTCTACTTGCTCAAAAAGCGGAGTCAGCCAAACTGCTGTAACACCCATATCTTTTAAGTAGTCGAGTTTGTCGATAACTCCCTGCAAGTCGCCGCCCCAATATTTGCCCCAATCTTTGCCTTCTGGATCGTAAAGTTCTGGGTTTGGGCCTGCATTATTTGCGGAGTCGCCGTCGTGGAAGCGATCGACTACAATGAAATAAATTGTTTCTTGGCGGAATTCAATATCTCTGGTGTACAGGAATTCTAAATCGAGTTCGGTTTCTGGCTTAACTTCTTCTACCAGAGAGTCAATTTTTTCTTCAGATTGGGTAGTTTCGTATTGAGATGAAGTTTGATTGGGAGTGACTGGTGTCATGAGATTTATTTTTTATACTGTAAGATTGGTCAGCTATTGGGAGTGAGAGTCGGAGATAGCTTTTCCCTCTGCCTGACTTTTACAGCATAATACGTAATTTACTCGTTTAATAAAATCTTCCTCTAGACAGATGGCAGAGTCGTCTATAGGTTCATAGTCAGGACTTCAGTCCTCTCTCGTTGGATGAGGACTGAAGTCCTCACTACAAACCAATTTGATGTAGTTTGTAGTGAGGACTTCAGTCCTTCCTTCCTATTCCTCCCGCAAATTTTCGATATCTTCTACACTCAAACCAGTAGTTTGACTAATAGTTTGATTGTCAAGCACATTGAGAAGTTGCCTAGCAATTTCCAGAGCCTTTTCTCTCATTCCTAGCGCGAGTCCTTCTTCTCTGCCTTCTTCTCTGCCTTCTTCTCGCCCTTGTGCGAGTCCTTCTTCTCTGCCTTCTTGAATTCCCTTTCGCAAGATTCCCTGCTGATCCATAATATACCTCTCGCGATCTTCTAAATCTTTCAACTCTTCAGGATTCAAGTTAGTTTCATTAGCAATCGCAAAAGCTTGTTGTATTTCCGAGACATTTTCCATTGTTGACGGTACTACTTCCAAACTGGGGGCATTTTTCATAAAATAAACCCACTTGTCAGTCAAAGTTTCCAACTGATCCAATTGTTTGTTGAATTTCGGCAATTCAATAAATATCATTTCCATCCCTGGATCTGGATACTCAAATAAACGCTTTTTCTCCTTGAACACAAAGTGAGAAATTACTTCTCGGTCGTTTTCAAACATTTCAAAATCTGTAATGGTCAAAGCAATTACAGGTTTTAAGTTAAAGTAACCTTCACCGCGAATCAGTTGAGTAGAGTAAGTTTTTGCAGCATTATAAATCACCCGCTTCGCAAAAGATGCCACATTTAAAACTTGCATTTCGATAATTACAGTTTGACCTAATGCAAGCTTTGCTTTGACATCCAGGTAAGACTCTTTAAGATATGAGACTCTTGATGGTAAATACGGATCGATAATTTCTAAATCGGTGATGGTGGGATGGCCTTTGTAAATTAGGGCATTGAGAAAGCTGATCAATATTGGTTTGCTTTCCTTGCCACCGAATATTTTTTTGAAGGCGAAATCGGTTTTGGGGTTAATGAATCTCATGGTGATTTTTCTCTATTTCTTAAGAATTGAACGAGTCAATCTATCGAGCAATGACAATCAAAATATTTTAAAATTTGCTGGCGGCTGTGGGTATAGCTATATTTTACTATATGGCGATCGCCCAATCGAGCACAGTTCACAAGCTTAACATTAAATAGGACGATCGCCCTTTCGCTCGGATCAGCAACCAGAGCGCCCGCCCCAAGTCAACTCCAAGCCTAACTAACAGAAGCCACCTCCTCAACTCCCGCCTCAGAATGCTCCACCCGAAACACATTTGCGTTCAGATTAGCAACAATTTGTTTCCCCTGTTGCGTCAATTCTAAATAGCCGATCGCATCCTTGACATACCGATAAACCACATTCCAATAAAACTTAGGATACCCCTCCCGCAAATCCGCCGGATTGCGATACTTCAACACCTGATTTTGACCAGTCTCCTCAAATTCATAAAACAGCGCAGTCACCTTTTGCAAATATCGCGGATCGCTCAACTGACCAATTAAATCCGCCGCCCGCACCAAACCCGGATAATTCACAGTATCTTGATAGTCTTCATCCCGAGGAACCGGGAAACGAGTTAACTCAATATTCTGCTTAACCAGGTTGGCATCAATCAGTCTGTGACCCCCAAAGCGTTCCTCAACAAACATCTTTCCCCGATCGACATGATAAGGGGTCAAACTCGCATCAGTCGCCCCTCTCGGTAGCGTTAAATTCGTGTCACCTATTCCCGTCGCATACACTCCTAAATCTGTTCTATCTTGCCGACAAACACCCTTGACATACCCGATATCGTGACACAGCAAAGCAATGTGGAAATGCAGCCAATGTTCGCAGGAAACACCGCCCTCGCGGATGTGCTTCCCGCGCAGAATCTCTTGTCCCACCAATGTCACTAAAATAGTGTGTTCCACATTGTGGTAAAGAGCATCGCTATTAGCAATATTTTCCAAAGCCATATCGGCTACCCAAGCAATAATTTCGCCATAGTCAGATTTGAAGCCACCGTAGGTGTGCCGGTAGCCTTCAATTAGCCGATTTACAAAATCGTTAATTAGCAGTTCTGTTGCGTTAAACATATTCACTTCCATTAGGCAAAGTAATTTGTTAAATTATTGTTATATCTGTTGTTTTCGCTGCTACGGTTTGATATTATTGTTGACTTGACCGTAATGATGGAAGCCCGCTGTAATTTAAAAGCATCCAAAGCATCCACTGATATTAACGATTGTGGTCTAAATTGGCGATCGAACAATTGGCATAGTGCTGCACCCATAAATAATTGATAAGCTCTACAGCATTTAAATTGTATATTTCAATGCCTAATTAAAACGCCTCAAATGCTCTCCCCCTGTTTACCCGAAGAGCGAAGCTGTTATAGGTCTCTCCCCCTCTCCATCGACTATCATAGACAATCTAGATGCACTACGGTCGATCGATCGGCGATCGAGGTATGAAACCCCTCAATCAGCAGTACGGCGTTACATCTTCCCCGGATACATCAGCCAAAAACGACAGCGAGCGAAAACGCAACCCCACTAATTCTTCATATACAGGATTTAGCTTGCACATCGGGGGTATGTGGAAAAAATGGTGTCCGAATAACTGGATATTTCTCTCAAAAGGACACCGTGCGGGTATAACTTGGCACAACCACTTAGCTATTTGCCGATCGCCCACTGCAATGCTATCAAACCAGTGTCGCACTGGTTGAACGAGGATCTGGCCAAAACTTAAGTATCGGCACTGATTTTTAGGTAAAATACTTGTAGTCGAGTTCATGATTTTCCTCAGTAATCCGGATTAACAAAAAGTTATAAATCACCCTGATTACATCATCAACCAAACCCACCGTTATCCCAGTGACGTGAATAATTATTTCCTGTGACACTCGCGGCCCAAAAATGTGATATATAAAGTTCATAGTTGTGATAGTAAGTCCGCAAAAATGTGAGACAGATCACCGCCTTTACCCGCTAAATCCTGTATCCTTAGAGGTATATAAAAAAATTACATAAGTGGTAACTGCCGGCCTCTACTTTACTGTACTTACCTGCCATATATTACCCGGTCAATTAACTAATACAAGGTTTCAGGCAATGATTAAACAAAAATATAAATATGCCGACCTTTCTCAACGTCCCCACACAGATACCGTGCTGGAAAAACTCCCTGTAGAAGTTAAGGAGTGGGCAGAAAGCTTGCCTTGGAACCAGCGACGCTACGTTTTGTCCCTCTCCTACATATTGTGTGCATCTACTCCCGATTTTCAAGCCAAATTTTTAGATGAGTACACAGCCGACGGCTTAGTCTCAAAAATGTTTGAAGATGTAGATACTCTACACCGAGTTAAAGAGTATTTAATCAGATTCCGAGTCAAAAAAGAATTAAACGAATCTGATTTAAGAAGCTACATCAAACAATTTTATATCCACTCATCTCAACAAGCGCTCCGGGAAACAGACCAATATTTAGAATCTGCACTGCGTTTCGTATTGAGTACAGAAGAACGGAATAATGTTTTTAACTACATTTTGGGTTTTGAATTTATTAAAATTGTGTTTCAAATGAGTTGGTTGCAACACGAAAGATTAGCCAGACTTCAAAAAAATCAGTCGCAGTTTATTGAAAGCTATATCAAGCCAATTCAACACGCACACAAAATTAATGCCATAATTGTACCGAAAGATGAGAGAATCTTTTTTGCTAGACGCGCTTATTACGTTCAACAGCCTAACATTTCTTACACAAAACTTATCGAGTTAGTCATGGCTACTTTTACTACAGAAATGGTGACTCACTGCGGATTTTCGATCAGCCGCCACTCTCAAGCTATGCGCTTTGACTGCGATTACATTTACGATCCCCAACCAGAAGAAGCAAGATTTCCTACTGACTTGCAATTTATGAATTGACTCTACGCAGTAAAGTGTATGCTCCGCGTAAACCCTAGGTTGCTTTTTCTCTTTACTTTTAGTTTCGCGTTGCGCCCAGGATAGTTTTTGGAGCATCGGACTTCTAGTTTGCAGTTTAAAACCGGTTGTTCAGCCTGACTTTCTCTAAAATGGGACGGCTTTATCAATTGGCCTTACGCTTGCGTTTGTTCAATTTCAAACCAGCTAACTATCACTCCCGCTAACGGAATAGCCAGAAATATTCCTAAAATTCCTGTCGCTCTCGCGCCTACTCACAGTGCAAAAAATACGACTACCGGATTGAGGTTAAGCGGATTTTGCTTGAGTCTCGGATGAATAAAGTTATCTTGAAATAGTTGACAGTTGATAGTTGACCTGTGACAGAAAGAAGAGGGAAGAAGGAACAGCGAAGAGGGAAGAATGCAGTGCTTTCTCACTTCTGTCTGTGGTAAGGGTGGGTTCTGTTTACGATAAGTACGATCGCGCCCCGAATGCCGCATCAAACACAAAGGCGATCGCACAAACAGCCTTTGACACCCGAAAACCGCCTCGGAAACTCTTGGCGGTGCCAGCATTTGCCGCTTTGGGTGCCGCAACTAACACACAAACGCTCAAACAAAGCTGGCGCCCAAATACCCGGTTTCAGTCCCAGCCTCCAAAAATTTCAACTCTGCCTTGTGGCAGATAGTACGAACAGCTCAATTTTTGGGATACTAGAAATTAGCACTCAACTTAGCTGAGGAACAAACGTGCTGCTATCAAAAGGCTTTGAAGTAGAAATGTATACCGGCACGCCCGAAGGTGAGGTTGTCGGTCTCTCCGATCGCATAGTCGCCGATCTAGAGGGATTTGTGCGGGAGCCTGATAGTCGCAATGTGGAGTACACGACGGCCCCGCTGTGCAGCTACGATCGCCTGCTGTGCGCCCTAGTCAAGCCGCGAGTCCGGCTGCGCGAGTATCTCAAACAGTTGGGCGACTATACCTTGCTCCCGGGAAGTACGCTATCTCTCGGTGGGAGCGATCGATTTTACCGATCGGATCCCAACAACCCCTATCACACCTACATCGAGCAAACCTACGGCACCAAAGTCGTCACTGCCAGCATTCACATCAACATCGGCATCTCCGAACCAGAAATGCTGATGCGCGCCATCCGCCTCGCCCGCGTCGAAGCACCGCTATACTTGGCATTGAGCGCTTCTTCCCCGTTCCTCGACGGCGAAGTCACGGGCTATCATTCTACCCGGTGGGGTTTGTTTCCCAAAACTCCCGCGATCGTCCCCCTGTTTGAAAGTCACAAGCATTACATCCAGTGGACTGAAGAACAGCTAGAACTCGGCAGTATGCAAAACGTCCGCCATTTGTGGTCTGCTGTGCGGCCAAATGGCGATCGTCGCCCCTACTGTCTCAACCGCCTCGAACTGAGAATTTGCGATCTTGAAGTCAATCCTCTGGCTTTGTTGGCCATCACTGCCTTGCTAGAAGCTCGTATTTGGCAGATGATGGAAGACCCCGGCTTAGACCCCTTAGCACTCAGTACCTTACCGGCCGCCACCCGCAATCAAGACTTAGTTGCCCTCACCGACGCCAACGAAATTGCTGCATCCCGGCAAAGTTTGGATGCCGAACTCACTCACTGGCAAGACGGCAGAAAGATTTTGGCGCGAGATTGGATTGAGGAAATTTACCAGGAAGTCTGGCCGATCGCCAAAAAACGTGGCTTTAGTTGCTTTCTCTCGCCGCTCAAAAAGATTCTCCGGGAAGGCAACACCGCCCAACAGTGGTTGAAACTGTATGAGGGCGGTTTGGATGCGCGCACGATTATTCTGCAAGGGATTGATGGCATGGCTCACCAGGAATGGGAGCTGGAAGACAATTTGTGCGGCCAGTTAGTCGCTTGAACAGTAGCAGTGCAAAACAAATCAGAATATTTAATCAATGGCAGCCGGCACCTGTTATAAATAAAAGCTATGAATAGTATCTACCTTTGGGTAGATTTCTAAATGTGCCAATAGCTGTATTTTTTGCTTTGATAGCAACTGCCAAGACGTGTTTAATCGCTGAAACCATTGCTATCCTTGGGGCGATGGGGGCTGTCAACTGTCCCAGGTCAACTGTCAACTGTCAACTGTTTAAAGCTTCATGCCCCAACTTGTCTTGATTCACCCGCAAATTCCCCCGAATACTGGCAATATCGCCCGCACTTGCGCTGCCACAGGCACGACATTACATTTAGTCGGCCCGCTGGGGTTTGAAATTAGCGATCGCTACCTGAAAAGGGCCGGCTTAGATTATTGGCCCTATGTCAATCTCCACTGTCACGAAGACTTAGCTGCTTTTGAGATATTTCAGCAGGAGCGAGGAGGGCGAACGATCGGATTCAGCACTGGTGGACGATGCAGTTATACCCAATTCCAATTTCAGCCCAGCGACTGGTTGATGTTTGGCTCAGAAACTGTCGGCATTCCTAAATTGGTCTTGGATGCCTGCGATGCCACAGTTTTTATTCCCATGAGCCAGCCTGGAGTCAGGAGTTTGAATCTCTCTGTCAGCGCCGCTGTAGGTTTATTTGAGGCTAAACGACAGTTGGGCGAACTCGGATAAATCGCGATCGACAGATACATACATATATAGATATTTAATAGCTGTCGGGTACAACCAACTTTCGCTTTAAATATAAGAAATTTGTATCAAAGCGGTGAAAATCTAGATAGCGGAGATTAATATATTTTATTCATCCAAAAACAGATTGTTATCAGTAATACCAAATTAGTCGCTGCGAGGATGTAGCCACAAAAACAGAGGATTTCAGCGATTTAAGGCGCCAGGGATCGCCTGATTGTGCCTGAAGGCTATTGATATCTAGTGAATATACGGTTGTAGGTTGTCCGGAAATTAGCATAGAGTCGGACAATAGGTGAGAGTCTTAGCCTGTGCGGGAACGGATATTTTATGTATTCGTTCCAACTATTGCGGTGTAAGGCTTGTGGGGTGTAATTGCAGCGGGTTTGACCGAGAATTTAAAAAATTATTACGGTTCGAGCTTGTCTAAATTAAAAAAGCAAGGTAATCTTGCCTAAGCACGATCGCTTTCAACAATCAGAATATTTTTGGTTGTTGATTTAAATTCAGCGTCATGCAATCCCTTGAGTGTTTCCAAGGACAGTTAGCGCTTCTCAGTAGGAGGTCGTTTTTTTGAAACGAACATATCCCCAAAAAAATAAGCCTGTTCAGGCTAGTGAAATCGACAGAGACGGTTCTGCGGAACCGTCCAAGCAGACAACGCTCAGCACAGGCTCCTTTCGCTCTCTCGCCACGATCGGGCTGGCAATATCGGTAGGTGCTTCTGGCATCCTGCTGCCGAGAAACGGAGACAGCGCTCGCGCGTCTGAACTCACACCGACAGCAGAATCGACCGTTGAATTAAAGCCTGTATCGACCAACGGGCCCGCTACCACCGGACAAGTTGACGGCTCCTCAGCCGAACAGGCAGGGGTTAAGGTTCAGCAGGGACAAACCCTTTGGGATCTGTCTCGGGACTATGAAATTGAACCGAAGGCACTAGCAACTGCCAACGGCATCAAACCCGATACCGCACTCCAAGTCGGCCAAGAACTCAGAATTCCGGAGGCTCTAGAAGCCTCGCCACAAGAGAACCCTGGCAATACTGCCACAGTCAATCCAGAACAAAAATTAAATCTAACTGGCTCCGAGTCGTTGGATAGTGCAGCCCAGTACGGTCAGTCAACGGAAGCGCCAGATATGGCGACGACTGTACCGACGCAAAGCTCGATCGACAGCCCGAACGCAGACGGGGCGATCGACAGTTTGAAAAAACAGGAAAACCGCACTACAGCATCAGGTCGGCCCCTGTTGGACTCTGAGGTGGGACCAAATTCATCTACACCTGCTGTACCGACGCTGGCATCCCCGGAATATGCCACCTCGCCAGCAATTCCTGACCTCAGGGCCACACCTGTAATTCCCAATGCCTCGGTGGGTCAAGCAGCATCGCCCGATCGATCGTTGGAGTTCATTGAACAGTCTCTCGCAACACCTAGTTTGCCCTCCGCTGTGGTAGTGTCCCCAGCAGGCAGTAGCGCAGGGCCAGCCCAGGGGCTCTACAACGTGCGCCCGGGAGATACGTTAGATGCGATCGCCTCTAATTACCGGGTATCGCCCAAAGAGCTGATCGCCATCAACAAGCTGGGCAATCCCAACTTGCTGAATGTCAATCAACGGCTGAAAATTCCCAACGTTCGGTCAAATAATCCAGCGGTGCAGGCGGCAGCATCTGATTCTGCCTCTAACTCTACATCTGTCTGGTCGGCGACTTCGGTTCCCGCATCTTTGAACCCCAGTTCGTCTACCTCGGAAATAACCAGTGCTGGCGTTGCAGCACCCGCCCCAAAAGTGGCCGTTGTCTCTCCCTTGGCGAACTTGGAAGGTCTGAACAATATTTCAGCGCCGATGGTTCCCAAAATTAACAGCATTCCGCTAACTCAAGTTTCTCAAACCATTAGCGACAACAGAAAGCTGGAACTTCAAGGCGAACCAACATTTACAGGTGCCGTTGACACCAGCGCCCTGCCCCAGCCAGCAAGTGCAACTGCTACCAACCTCGCTGCTGCATACCCGCAGCCTTTCGGTTTGCAAAATGTTAGCGCCCAGGGTTTAAATCCCGCTCCCACGAACGCTGTAATTGAGTCGAATGCGGAGGATCTACCCACCGCTACCGCTCTCAACCCTTATTCCGAACGCTTGAGAGCAGAAGTTGTCAGACTGCGAGAGGAATATCGCGCCGAGCGCAATTCGATCGGGGCAAATGCGGTTTCCCTGGCTCCAACTGAGGGCCCAGAAGCGAAACTCGCCTCCAACCCGTCTGAAGAACTCCCAAGCGTCAATCCCGACCTCTACACCCCCGAATACGCTGGAGCGGTGCAGAATGAAATCGGCAGACCGCCGTCGAGAGGGTGGTCCCAGGAAGTTCAGAAACAGCAGCAAGAGCGTTTCGATCCCGCTCGTGCAGCCGAACTGCAACCGATCAACCTAACGCCTACCTCTACTCAAGAACGGCCGGTGGTAGCAACTGCTCCTTTGGGTTCCGAGGGTTATGACCCCCTGAGCAACCCGTCTTTGGGACGCATGGTTTCTCCAGAACTGCCTCCACTTTCGGGCGCTGATACTTATCTGCCTAACGGCGGCGGCAAACAGCAGTCGGCTAACGGATTGATTTGGCCGGCTAAGGGCGTTCTCACTTCTGGCTACGGCTGGCGCTGGGGACGGATGCACAAGGGAATTGATATTGCAGGGCCGATCGGCACGCCAATTGTGGCCGCCGACAGCGGGGTGGTTACCTATGCAGAGTGGAATGACGGAGGGTACGGCTATCTGGTGGAAATTACCCATCCAGACGGATCAGAAACGATCTACGCCCACAACAACCGAATTTTGGTTAAAAAGGGTCAGCAGGTCGATCGCGGCGAACAGATTGCAGAAATGGGCAGCACCGGCTTCAGTACCGGGCCGCACTTGCACTTTGAAATCCATCCCGCCGGACAGGGTGCTGTCAATCCAATGGCTTTTCTGCCTAACGATACGTCCAGTGCTTCTCGATAACGACTGGTCTCAAGTTATGGGTTTTGAATCATTACCAAAACTCATAACTTAGATCGGAAGGTATTAGAAATTCGGTTGTTGGGAATACAGACATACTTCCACCTACCGTGCTACGATGGTAAATCGTGAAGTAAGTTTGGCTCAGTGGCGCAGTGGTTAGCGCAGGGGACTCATAAGCCCAAGGTCGCAGGTTCAAATCCCGCCTGAGCCATAATTTAATGGAAAAAATCACGCTCTCTATTTTGAGAGCGTGATTTTTTAGACTTGCCGAGAACATACTTGTAGTCGTTATGAGTATGATATATTTGTAACAGTTCGTAAAAAAGGAAACAAAATCTATGACAAGTGAATGCCTCCGGGTTGGTCAAGCTGCACCCGATTTCGCAGCAACAGCCGTAGTGGATCAGGAATTCAAGACAGTTAAACTGTCAGACTATAAAGGCAAAAAGTATGTAGTCCTGTTCTTCTACCCCTTGGACTTCACCTTTGTGTGCCCCACAGAGATTACAGCATTTAGCGATCGCCATGAGGACTTCAAAAAAATCGATACCGAAATCCTCGGCGTCTCCGTTGACAGCGAATTCTCTCACCTTGCTTGGATACAATCAGACCGCAAATCCGGCGGCGTCGGCGACCTCAACTATCCTTTAGTTGCTGACCTCAAAAAAACCATCAGTTCCGACTACAACGTCCTCGACCCAGAAGCAGGTATTGCCCTCAGAGGTCTGTTCATCATCGACAAAGAAGGCATCATCCAACACTCTACTATCAACAACCTTGCCTTCGGCCGCAACGTAGACGAAACTCTCCGCACTCTGCAAGCTATCCAACACGTTCAGTCTCACCCCGATGAAGTTTGTCCCGCTGGCTGGCAGCCCGGTGACAAAACCATGACACCCGATCCAGTTAAGTCGAAAGTATTCTTTGCTGCTGTCTAACTCGATCGTTTTGAGTTGTAGGGCGGCGCCTGTGAGTGCCCGCCCTCGAAACTTTCGGTGCAATGCCCAATCCCTCCGCTTCGCTTCGCCCATTGCCCAATGCTCAATTCCCCATTCCCAAATTAGCAAATATGCTGACTTCTACTGATTTTAGCGGCTTGTTAAATCAGCGGTTTTTCCAAAATTTATTGCCTGTTCCCGCGACTAATGTTCTGAAGCTGGGACAGAGGACACCAGATTTTGAATTGCCGGATATTAATAATGGCAAATTAGTGCGGCTGTCGAATTATCGGGGCGATAAGCCGGTAGTTCTGGCTTTTACGCGGATTTTTACTGAAAAGCAATATTGCCCTTTCTGTTTTCCTCACATTAAAGCTTTGAATGAAAAGTGGGAACAGTTTGCCGATCGCAATATAGAATTATTGATGGTAACCAGCACCGACGACAGGCAAAGCCAAATAGTTGTCAGAGATTTAGGCTTGAAAATGCCTCTGCTGTCCGATCCAAGCGTAAGAGTGTTTCGGGCCTATAAAACCGGTCAGGCTTTGGGTGCTCCTTTGCCGGCTCAGTTTGTTTTGGATGCAGAGGGCAAACTCCTATTTAAACATTTGTTTTCGTTCATAGACCACAATGCTAGTGTGGAAACTTTGCTGAAATCTATCAATAAGTAAGAACACGGCAATTCTGGCTCCAATGCTGTCTCCTAATTTGGAGTTTTTAACCGCAGATACACGCAGATGTACGCGGTTATTTTTGGGTTTTGCGATCGATACTTATTGTGCCAATTTTCAGGGCGGAATACTCGGATGTTCGATCGGCAGAAATCTAGGCTATAGCTGGAATGTAGCTAGTAGCAGTTTAAGCCGATGTCGTCTCCTAAAGGTCGATCGAGCAAAATAGAATTCAGCGTCTTAGCGTCGCATCCTGAGTTGTTGACAGGTTTAGATGCGTGGCTGCGGCTGGGTTTGATTTCGCCCGCTGAGGTTGAGCAGTTGTGCCGACAGTATTTAGTCTGCCCGATACCCGAGCCCGCTGTAGCCCTTTCTGAAATTGACGATCGCCAGAGTTCTCCTATTTCCGAACCCAAAGTACCTGCTCTAGCAACACAAAAAGCATTACCCAGAACCACAAAAAACGTTGTCGAGCGCGCAGAAACTCCTCAAACCCCAACTTTTGCCTCTCAAATTTTGCAGTCCCTCATCGCCGAAATTAGCGTCGTGTGGCTGTTGTTTTTAGGAGTGTTCATGGTAGTTGTCTCCTCAGGAGTCTTGGCTGCCAGTCAGTGGGAAAAATTTCCGGCTGCCGGACAATATGGAGTTTTGTTAGCTTATACTTTAACTTTTTGGGCGATCGGCAGTTGGGCAAAAAAACAGCCTAATTTACACTTGACTGCTCAAACTTTGCAAGAAGTTACCCTGTTGCTAGTGCCGATAAATTTTTGGGCGATGGACACCTTTGGATTGTGGAAATATCCTTGGGATTGGGCAGTTGCCATCGTCGCCGCATTTATTTTGACTTGGATAACGCGCAGAATTATTAAAGATCAGTATCAAAGTTTGTGGGGGAAAAATGTAACTACCTCGATCGCCCTAAATCACTTGGGATTGAGTTATTTGCACTGGGGTTGGGGATTTCCAGGCTTTGCCCTAGCTGCGGTTTACTTGGGTACGGTGGGAACTACTGCTGCTACAGTTTATCAAGTTCAGCAACAACGGGTACAATCTATCACACGCGGGGGAAACACTGAAACTTCCGCCGCTGCTTTCAGTTCCAGCAGAGATTTTCTGACTTACAGAAAAGCCGCTTTAGTAGCTTATTCTTTGGGAATTTTACTGGGTCGGGCGATATTTGTCAAGGATGTCAACATCCATGAAATGGGTTTAGCTTTGGGAATTTGTGGCGTACTGTTAGCGTGGCTAGATTGGCCGCAATCCCTTGCATCTGGAACTACTAGAAACAATATATCTAACGAGCCAAATCCCGGCAACTTTTTTAACTGGCAATTAGCCGGAGGGGGTTTGTTGGGTTTGGGGTGGCTGGTTTGTTTTCGCGAAATTCCTCTACAGGCGATCGCCATTAGCGCCTTGGCTGTTTGGTTTTTTTATAACCGCTTAGTGCGGTTTTGGCAAAAGTTGGATTTGCTAATGCTTTTCGCCGTGGGACTTCAAAGCATTTGGCTGGTTTGGCGAGTGGTTCCTTTAGGAATTAAAACACAATTTGTTGCATTTTTAACTCAGCTTACCAACTCTGGGCAAACTCCTTGGGCTTTTTGGGGCGTTTTGCTGTTGCCTTATTTAATTTTAACCGTAAGTGCGGCGCAGTGGCTCTACCGATCGCGAAAGTTTCCACTTGCCCATTTTGGCGAAAATCTTGCTCTCGGTTTGGGCAGTGTTTTAACTATTATTAGTGTAGTCAATCCGTTTTGGCGATCGATCAATTTATCCATCTCTACTTTAACCCTAGGTTGGATCGCCTGGAAATACTTAATTCCCGATAACTCCCCGCGAGTTTTGATGCCCGTTTCTGCTGTTGATACCAAGGGAAATCCGGCATTTTGGGTTTCGCTGACTCACATTACTGGTTTGTGCGGCTTCACTTCGGCAATTGACTTGTTTTTGCCAAACCAGAGAGACTATGTTTGGGCAGGAATGTTATTGATATTGATGGTGGCTGAATGGGGATTTTTTGTCTGGATGAAATCTGCAAATACCAGAGAAAGTTCTGCATTCTTTCGCTGGCATCCTGCGTTATTCCAAAGTTCCTGGTATCTGGGATTGGTGTTGGCAGGATTGAGCTTTATCTTGCTGTACAGTAATATGCACTCTCAGTGGGGTTTGATGTGGCTGGCGACTCCTTTGGCTTTGACTGCTGTTGCTAAATATAGTGAAACTTCGCACAAACAACTTGCAAGTACCTTGAGTTCGATCGCGCTAATAATCGCACAATTTCTGATTTTTGACTTTCCGGTATACAGGTTAATGGGTTTGGGTTTGGCTGCGCTGTTGATGTTCGTCAATACTTACTATTTAATTGAACAACCAGCGGCTGCAATACAAGTCGGATTTGGCTTGAGTTTCGTAGCTGCGGTAATTTATCAATTAGGATTTTTGTCTGGTTGGGCTTGGGGAATTGCTGGGGCGATCGCACTTTTGTGTCTCTGGTTGCTTCGCAGCACGATAGTTCGTTATTTTAGCACGTTGCCTGAACCTTCGACCTTGGCTGAAATTTACGATCGAGCTTTGGATGGTTGGGCAATCTTAGTCACCAGCTTGCTGTTGACAAACATCACTCTTTATTCCTTTCAACTCTACGATTCACGCAGTACCTTGAGTTTACCAGCCTCTACTCAAGTGTTGGCTGCTACTTTGGTAACTGTGGCTGCAATTGTTTTCCGAAGTTTGGGCCAACTTTCCCCGCTGGCAATTTATGCCTTGGCTTGGAGTTTGGAGTTGCTGACAGCAGTCGGTTTGAGCTTTATTGGACGCAATATGATTAATTTGGCAGTCGCGAATATTGCCTTGGGCTTATCTACGCAATTGTTGGGCGATTGGTGGCGGCGCCGCAACCCCGATTATCGCCAAATTTTACCCAGCATTCACGTGATACCTCTACTTTACGGGGTATTGGGCTTGATTTTGCGATCGGACACCTTTACCAATAGTACAGGTTTAATCTCGTTAGGTGCGTCTTTAATTGCGATCGGCATTGGTAGGCGGCAGCAAGAATTTAAACCTTTGGTTTATTTAGGATTAATTGGCGTATCAGCATCCGCCTACGAATCCCTACTATATCAACTTTCCCAAACACGAGGAGGATCTTTTGGCGACGGCTTAATTGTGCTAGCAACTCTCGGCACAACTTTAACCTATATCTATCGCATTTTATCTCCTTGGTTGAGCAGCTATTTACATTTAACCAATGCCGAATTAAAAATATTTGCTCACCTGCACTGGGTTTTAAGCAGTATACTCCTGATTTCAGCTTCTGGCAACTATATTAAATCCGGGCTAAATTTAGGATTAGTCACTGGTACCCTCTTAGTGCAATACGCTTTCTTGCAAGGGCGAAATCATCTCGATCGCCAATGGGCAGAAATTTGGATTTACTTAGGCTGGCTAGAAGCCTTTGGCATCCGGCTTTACTGGATCAATACACCTTTAGTCAAGTACATTTCCGGGCCACTGGGGCCGTGGAAAGTTGCCTTTGCTTCTCTATTTGCCTATTTCATTTACATCTTACCTTGGGATAACTGGGGTTGGTCAAAAAATCCCTGGAAGATAATCGCTTCTCTGATTCCAATCATCACTATTGTGGAATCTCCCGCTAAGTTTTATCCGATTAGCTTTCTGATAGCTGCCGCCTTCTATGTTTTCCTAGCTTGGGAAAAGCGCGAAGTCCGTTTTACCTACGTGAGTGTGGCGATAGTTGACTGGGTATTACTGCGCTGGTTTGGACAAATCGGATTGACTCAACCCGAATGGTATTTTACTCCTTTAGGGCTTTCTTTCCTTTATGTTGCTCAGTGCGATCGCGCTTTGCAACTACCAGCCCAAAAAACCCTGCGCCACAATCTGCGAATGCTAGCCACGGCGATGATTTGCGGGATACCTCTTTTGACTCAACACAACCACGGTTTAGTTGCAGGATTTTTTAGCTTGGTGGCGATTGCTGCGGGTTTGGGGCTGCGAGTGCGGGCGTTTTTGTTTGTGGGAACAGGAATTTTCTTAATCAATGTTTTCTATCAGTTGGTGGTGCTGATTTTTGACTATCCGCTGATTAAATGGGCGATCGGCTTGGCTTTCGGGATTGTGTTTATCTGGATTGCTGCTACTTTTGAGACGCGGCGCGATCGCATTTCAGCTTTTGTCCAGCATTGGGTTGTACAATTGCAATCGTGGGATTGAGTCTTCCCTTAATCAACTCCTCTGACGCGGGGATATCTGCGTTTACCAAAACTATATTTTTTTGCGATAAAATGTAAAAAAAACGCCCTTTTTTTTGGGTCAAAGGCTTGACATTGCCGATTCAAAAAGGTATCATATTATAATGGAAGTGGTGGCAATTTTTAAGTTTGAGTTACCACTCCCATTATCTAAAATATAGCGCAAAAATCAACCAAAATCAATAAGTAAAAATACCTTTTTTTGCGCCGCGATTTGAGATTGTGAAAGCAGCAAAGGCGATGCAACAGAAAAAGGGCAACTAAAAGGAGCGCCAAATAAGTGATGACAACTCAGTTAATCAAGCGCCTGTTCACAGTAAAAGAATATCATCAGATGATTGAATCTGGCATCTTGACAAAAGATGATCGAGTTGAATTGATTCGAGGAGAAATTGTTCAAATGGCCGCCGTCGGTAGAAGGCACACATCCCATGTCAAGCGCCTGACAGAGTTATTCTATATCCGCTTATTATCAAGAGTAACCATTGGAGTCCAAGATCCGGTAGAATTGGACGATCGCTCTGAACCTGAACCGGATATTTCCTTACTGCGGCGGCGCGATGATTTTTATGAATTGGGACATCCTCAGTCGGAGGATATTTTACTAATTGTGGAAGTAGCGGATACAACCGCTGAAACTGACAGAAATATCAAAATTCCTCTTTATGCTGAAGCGGGTATTGCAGAAGTTTGGCTGGTAGATATTAACGAGCAATGTGTCGTAGTTTATCGCGAACCTTCTCCATCGGGATACCAAAATATTCAAAGATTCCAGCGGGGTAAGATTTTATCTATTCTAGCTTTTCCAGATATAGAAATTGCTGTAGTTGATGTGTTGGGATAAAAAGCTGGACTCATACTATTTTTTTTGTGGCGCGACTTGAGAGTCTAAATGAACAAGAATCAGCAAACAATTATAGGCAAAGGTGGGCAGAAACCCACCGTAAAGCAGAGCTATTAATTGTTTAATCTAACTCTGGATCGCCAGCTCTATCGAACGCAATCTCAAAGATTCCCGATCGCACAAACCGACGTAAAGCCCTTAAATGGTCATCTGCATCTTGGCGATTGCAGAAACGCGCCACAATGTGGTTTCGAGCATCAGGCAAAACCCGCACAATCACCCAAGGTTTAGCATAATCCTGTCTGAAGAGATCGGACGTTTTCGTAACTTGCAGATTATCTTCCGGCTGTACAGTAAATTGCCGATTTGGAGAATATTCGGCAATTATCTTTGCACCTGCTTTTCGGAGAATGTCGAGGTAGCTGCTAATCAGACTCCCTGTGAGGTTCGCCGTCAACTGTTCGATGAGATGGCCCGCTAAACTTTTGACCTCTTTTTCCTGCAACAGCACCCGCTGCGCGTCGAAATCCGCGTCAGAGTAGCTGCGGATGCAGGATAGCAGTTGCGAAATGCCGAAGTCGTCTAAGGCCTGCTGATAGCCGCGGGAAAATTCGCTCCCGTCGCTGGAAGGTTCTATCATGGTTTTAGGTCTCCTGAATTTGGGAAGCCACAGGCCAGCGACGAACTTTCCTAGGGGACGCGCTGGCTTTTGACTGTTCCGAGTATAGCACGCAATAGTCACACATATGTAGTGGATACGTGACAGTTAGACATAAAGACCTAAATGCAGCACACTTAAGATCGGCTTAAACAAAACTAAATCTCCGATGACCAAACGCTTGACAACTTATTTAGCTGAAGGAATCTATGACATTCTTGAAGATTGGGCCGATCGAGAACGCCGTTCAATCAGCAGCTTAGCAGCATTCCTTTTAGAAAAAGCTGCGAGAGAAGAACAGGAAAAAATCCAAAAACAGCCACCACCCCCATCTGATGAAAAGCAGGGGCGACAGTAAAATTGCTATGAAATCACCAACGATATACTGATACTCAGCTTAAACAAAAACTTAGTCTCTGATGACCAAACGCTTATCAACATATTTAGCAGACGGAATTTACACTCGCCTTGAGGAATGGGCGAAACAAGAAGGTCGATCGACTAGCAATTTGGCAGCATTCCTTTTGGAGAAAGCTCTTGTAGACCATGAGGAGAAACTGCTAAAACAGCAGTCTTTGTCTGATGAAAAGCAGGGGCGACAGTAAAGTTGATGCGAAATAGCCCGCAATAGACTACGATCGGCTTAAACAAAACTAAATCTCCGATCACTAAACGTTTAACCACCTATTTAGCTGAAGGAATCTATGATATCTTTTTTATACGGCCAGCACAAATAGAAAAATGACCCTTACTTTTGATCGAGCTAATTATAGCAATTTGTTGGCAGAAGTCGCTCCACGGGCGATCGAAACCGAGGCAGAATACGATCGCCTCCTAGCAGTCGCAGAGGGGCTGACGTTCGCCAAAAACCGCACTCTCGAAGAAAAAGCTTTACACAAGTTATTGGTAACGCTAATTGAAGTTTACGAGGATCAAAACTATGCGATCGACAAATCCGAACCTCACGAGATTTTGCAACACATCATGGAAGCCAGCGGCACCCGTCAAGCTGACTTAGTGGGCATCATTGGATCGAGTGGCGTAGTGTCTGAGGTTGTCAATGGTAAACGAGCAATTAGCAAAGCACAAGCTAAGGCACTCGGCGATTATTTTAAAGTGTCACCTAGTTTGTTCATCTAATTAGGATTAATGCCAAAAAATGCGATTTAGTTCGTAGTGCGGACTGAAGTCCGCAGCTTTTTGCGGACTTCAGTCCGCACTACAAACTGCTTTTGCACCTTACAAACTGGCATTTTTTAATTAAAAACCCGGTTCCTGCAAGAAACCGGGTTTTTAATCAGACGTTATTTATCTGCGTGTCATCGCACTTAATGACTCAATGCGAATTCCGGCAATCTGGGTTCAGATTCGCCACCGGGCAATACCTTAACCTGACCGTTTTCATCCACATCTACGATCGCACTTTGGCCGTCTTTCAGCTTCCCAGACAGCATTTCCTCAGCCAGTACATCTTCCAACAACCGCATGATGGCGCGGCGCAATGGTCGAGCACCGTAGCTGGGATTGTAGCCTTCTTTAACTAACAAATCCTTGAACTTGTCTGTCACCGACAAAGTGATACCCTGTTCGGTTAAGCGACTGAAAATTTCCTGCAACAAGATGTCAGCAATCTGCTTGATTTCTGCCTTGTTCAACTGGCGGAAGACGATAATTTCATCCAAGCGGTTGATAAATTCGGGACGGAAGAACTGTTTCAATTCTTCGTTTACCAAGCTGCGAACCCGGTTGTACTGACCGTCTGCGGCACTTTCGGCAAACTCGAAACCCAAACCGCCGCCGCCTTTTTCAATGACTCGGGAACCGATGTTTGATGTCATGATCAGCAGCGTATTCTTGAAGTCTACCGTGCGACCTTTAGCATCGGTCAAACGGCCGTCTTCCAAGATTTGCAGCATCATGTTGAAGACATCCGGGTGAGCTTTTTCGATTTCGTCGAACAAGACTACTGTGTAAGGACGGCGCCGGACTGCTTCTGTTAGTTGGCCGCCTTCGTCGTAGCCAACGTAACCGGGAGGGGAACCGATGAGTTTAGAAACGGTGTGGCGTTCCATAAACTCGGACATATCTAACCGAATCATCGCGTCTTCGGAACCGAAGAAATATGTTGCTAAGGCTTTTGTCAGTTCGGTTTTGCCGACGCCTGTGGGGCCGGAAAAGATGAAGCTGGCGATCGGGCGATTGGGATTTTTCAAGCCAACCCGCGCGCGGCGGATCGCCCGAGAAACTGCGCTGACAGCTTCTTCTTGACCGATCAAACGTTGGTGCAGCGTGTCTTCCATGTGCAGCAGCAATTCCGATTCCGATTCTGTCAACTTGCTAACAGGTACTCCCGTCCAATTTGCCACGATGTGGGCGATGTCTTCTTCGGTGACGATGGGAGAGATTCTGACTTGGCTTTTGTTGATTGTAGCTTCGGCGATTTCAGCTTCGATTTCTAATTCGCGATCGCGCAATTTGCCTGCTTTGTCGAAGTCTTGTTCGCGCACAGCAGCATCTTTTTCTTTACTGACGGCCGGAAGTTGTTTTTTGAGTTCTTTAACTTCGGGCGGGGTTTGCGAGTTCAGCACGTGCACGCGGGAACCTGCTTCGTCAATTAAGTCGATCGCCTTGTCTGGCAAAAATCGATCGTTAATGTACCTGTCTGACAGTGTAGCCGCTGCTTCTAAAGCTGCATCGGAAATTGTCAGTCGGTGGTGCTGTTCGTAGGCCGATCGCAAACCGTACAATATTTCTATTGTTTCAGCCACACTCGGTTCGCCGACTTTAATCGGTTGGAAACGGCGTTCTAGGGCTGCATCGCGCTCGATGTGCTTGCGGTATTCATCCAAGGTAGTCGCGCCGACACACTGCAATTCACCTCGGGCGAGGGCTGGTTTGAGCATATTGGAAGCATCCATGCTACCTTGAATCGCGCCTGCACCAACTAAGGTATGAATCTCATCGATTACCAGAATGATATTGCCGGCAGCGCGAATTTCTGCCATGATTTTCGTCAGCCGTTCCTCAAATTCGCCTCGGAATTTTGTACCAGCAATCAGCGAACCCATATCGAGGCTGATTACTTGTTTGTCTTCTAAAATTTCCGGGACGTTTCTGTTAACAATCCGCTGGGCGAGGCCTTCGGCGAGGGCTGTTTTGCCGACTCCGGGTTCGCCTACTAACACTGGATTGTTCTTCGTGCGGCGCCCCAACACTTGGATCACGCGCTCGATTTCATTTTCGCGGCCCACGACTGGATCGAGTTTGCCGGCGGCTGCTAACTTAGTTAAGTTAGTGCCAAATTCTTCTAAAGTTGGGATTTTGCGATCGCCACCGCTATCTCCTCGGCCTCCGGGTACTGCCGCTACTTCTCCCACAGCACGAATTACCTGCGTGCGAACTCTCTGGCGATCGATTCCCAGGTTTTGCAGCACCTTCGCCGCCACACCTTCATCGTCTTGAATCAACCCAAGCAGAATGTGCTCGGTGCCGATGTAATTGTGGCCTAACTGCCGCGCTTCATTCAGCGCCGTCTCAAAAATGCGCTTGACGCGGGGTGTAAACGGAATTTCTGGCGGGAGAAACCCGGAACCTCTACCGATGATATTTTCGATTTCATTGCGCGCCTCTTTCAAGTTGAGGCCCATATCCAGTAATACTTTTGCAGCGATGCCAGTGCCTTCGCCGACAAGTCCCAGAAGAATTTGCTCGGTGCCTACAAAATTGTGACCGAGGCGCCGTGCTTCCTCTTGAGCTAGCATTATTGCTTTAATGGCTTGTTCTGTAAAGCGTTCAAACATATTTTTTCCTTCCTACTGTCTTGGCGAGGGCTGTATCGCTGCTGGTGAGGAGCGATTTGAAATACTACACAAATTATATATGTAAATTTTTGTGTATTTCCTTCTTTAACAATGTATCGCTAGTAATTAGGGGCGGACAGTGGGGAGAGCCGAATAGCAGGGGTGTGGTTGCCGTCTCGGAGTACGCTGTACAATACGAGCTACAAGTGGCAATGCAAATTAAGGCTAATAATGTTGGATCTCACTTTACTTGGCGGCTGCCACTGTGTCAAGCATTTTCTCAAAGAAAGCAAGCGAAAGTGCCTCGGGGGGCGATCGGGGAATGCTTTTGTTTCAAATCACGTGCTTTGAGCCAAAGTATTGCACCCTAAAGCAATTTTATTTTAACAGGTCAAGGGACTGCTGCGGGCGTGCGATCGCCTGCGACCAAATCGACAGCGTTTTTTAATTGCTATTAGTCGCCTGCTTGCCCAATAAATTAAGAGGGCTTGAGACTCAGCATTTTTTGCGGTGATTTTGCCTTTTAACTTATAATATTTTCCTCATTTTACCGGAAATAATTGGTTGAAAGCCGGA
The DNA here is from genome assembly GCF_020737885.1 of Microcoleus sp. PH2017_34_RAT_O_A. Lineage (NCBI taxonomy): Bacteria > Bacillati > Cyanobacteriota > Cyanophyceae > Oscillatoriales > Microcoleaceae > Microcoleus > Microcoleus sp. PH2017_34_RAT_O_A. Next base: position 91,160 of record NZ_JAEQDD010000042.1, read on the forward strand.
ACCCTTTGAGACAGAAATTAAAATCAGACTATTCATTACTCCCATCCTCGGACTTAAGGATAGAGTTCGCTCTCGAACTGTCAACTGTCAACTGTCAACTGTCAACTGTCAACTGTCAACTGTCAACTGTCAACTGTCAACTGTCAACTGTCAACTGTCAACTGTCAACTGTCATCAACTGTTTAAAGCCATTGTGCAAGCAACTGTTCAATAACTTTCACAAAGCCGATCGCAATTTGAATCAACGGCCAACCCACCAGACAAATTAACGCCGCCCAGCGAGTTTGAATATCCAAACCTTGGCGAACCGCCACAATTACAGCCAGCAAACTCCACACAGCTAATATCCGCTCTATGCCTTCTCCCAGCAACGGAATCAACGTTAAGAAATTTAGCACTTGGGGGGCGTAGGCAAATCCGATCGGCACCAGCAACTCCCCATAAGTTACGTGACCCGGTTTCAGCCAGTCCCCAATTTTCGAGATAGTGAAACTCCAAAAAAAATAACCACCCACGACTGCCAAACCATCTATCCAAAGTGCTAAAAATAACACAGATAGCTCAGTTCGATTGATTAACAAAATAACGGCATTTCCCAAGACCCGAGACACCGCTGCTAAAATTACAATTGTTAAAGCTATCCGCTTAGTTCTGCCAGTGTAGGGAGTTTTTTCATAAAAATTGCCGTTCAAAGAAAGTGCGTTCCAAAGCGTTGCCCGCAAACCTGTAATTGAATCTTCTCCCTTCACCTTTAATCCCTGCTCCTCTAGATAGTTGACAAGTTGGATAAAATAAGCTCTAATACAGCAGACTCACCGAACTATTTCTACGTAATTAGGTAATTAACAGGCATTCTACCAGATTTTATTAAATGCTAAGATTGATTTTGCAGATACTTGCGTGGCTGCGCGGGGGAAGTTTAAATTTGTTGACCATCGCAGGTGTAATCCTGATAATTTGGGGCATTCTTTCGCCGATCGGAACTGTGATCTGGTGGCTGGGTCAAAGTGCCGAAACCTTGGGTATCAAGAAAAGTCCGCCGGGGATATTGCCCTCAAACAACGGCAATCTAGAAGCGCGTAAGTCTTCGCCGATCAATTGTTATATCATCTTTTTACCGGGAGTTGGCGATTTTTCGGGGAACGAATTAACGCCGGGAGAAGAGTTTTTTCTCAAGCGTTTAGTTAAAAGTCACCCGCAGTGCGTAGCAGTGGGGGATATTTTTCCTTATTCAGCTTCTAACAAAAGTTTAGGAGGACAGCGGTTGCTAGCTCCTTTTTGGCGGTTTGCAGAACACGCAAAAAGCGGGCCAATTGCGGGCGATATATTTATCAAAATTCGCAATCTCTGGAGGTTTGCAATTTCTCTAGATTATCGCTACGGTTTTGCATACAATCAGGGAATTGCTAATGTAATTATCGATCGCATGAATGCTCAATCTCCCATTTCAGCTAATCCTCAAAAACCTTTGCAAGTTATTTTAATTGGCACTAGCGGTGGCGCACAAGTTGCTTTAGGTGCTACTCGTTATCTTAAGGAATGGCTGAATGCAGAAGTTACTGTTGTTTCGGTTGGGGGCGTGTTTTCGGGAGAAAATGGTTTTGCAGAAGCCGATCGCATTTTTCATTTTCGCGGCACTCGCGATGCAATTGAGGATATTGGCGGCATCGTTTTTCCGACTCGCTGGTACTGGTACGCGACTTCACCTTTCAATCAAGCGCGTTCGCAAGGCCGCTATGCAGAAGCTTTCAGCGGCCCTCACAAGCACGACGGCGATGATGGATATTTTGGAGAAAATGTGGCGGGGAACGGTAAAAAATATGTAGATATCACGCTGGAAAAGATTAATCAATTGCCTGTTTGGTCTGAGGGTGCGGCCAAAAGAGAGGACTGAAGTCCTCACTACGGACCTAATTATAGGTTCGTAGTGAGGACTTTAGTCCTTCTTAATTCCTAAAGATTAGACTTGAATTGTAAAAATAATTAGGACGGGCTAGAAGCCCATCCCACAAAAAAATGTGGGATGGGCTTCTAGCCCGTCCTAAATTTTGATTAAAAAGACTTTTGCAATCTTGTCTATTAATCAAGAGAGGACTAAAGTCCTTACTACGAACCAATTTTATGATAGTCGATCGACCGCACATCATCTCAATCGATAACATATACCTTTTTCAAATTGCACCAACTCAAAAGCCGGGTCAAGATTTACAGTTGTTTCTCCTCCCCCTAGGAATAAGTAGCCCTTGGGGCGCAACACCCGCCGCACTCTCGCTAAAATCGATTGCTTTGTCTGAACATCAAAATATATTAAGACGTTTCGCAGAAAAATAATGTCCATTTGAGGCATCGATCCAAAGGGTTCTGTCAAGTTAATCTGGCGAAATTCGATCGCCTTGCGGAGGTGTTCTTTAATCTGCCATTCCTTGCCACACTGCTGGAAGTATTTGTGTAACAATGCTGTTGGTAAACCGCGCACTACTTCGTGCTGCGCGTAGCATCCAGAATTTGCTCGCTTCAGCATGGCTGTAGAAATGTCGCTACCAAGTATCTGTACTTGATTTCTCGCTAACTGCGGAAAGTATTCGCGCAGCAGCATCGCAATACTGTAGGGTTCTTGGCCGCTGGAACAAGCAGCACACCAAATATTCAAAGTGCGATCGCCCTGGATCTGTTTTAACAATTCGGGAAATACTGATGTTTTTAATATCTCGAAGGGGTTGATATCTCGGAAAAAAAATGTCTCGTTGGTCATCATTGCTTCGACTGTCGATTCGTGAAGTTGGTTAAAACGCTGTTGTTTGATTTGTTTTAACTCTGCAACTAACCCGCTGATGGAGTTTGCTCCGGCTTCTTTAGCTACCATCCCTAAACGCGATTCAACGAGGTACATCTTTTCTTCGGATAGGAATACACCTGTGCGATCGTATACAAGTTTTCGGATATAATCAAAATCTGCAATACTTATCGGCATGGTAATTGAAGGAAGAGTTGACAGTTGACAGTTGACAGTTGACAGTTGACACTTGACAGAAGGAAGAGGGAAAAACAGTTAGGGAGCATCTCAGTTTTGCAAAAAGCATTTTTTTTATTATAGTGCGAGCGTCCCCGCTCGCGAGTTGTAGAATACGCGAGCGGGGACAGCACTATAAATGCCAAACTGAGATGCTCCCAACAGTTATTCGTGCATCCCTGACTAATGACTACTGTTAGTGATAACTTAAGCTCGCACTAATGACTAAGGTTCGCGAGCAGAGACTAATGACGAATCACGTTTCCGAGCTTAAGTTCTCGCAAAACATGACTAATGACTGATGACTAATGACTGATAACGTCCGCGAGCGGGGACGCTCGCGCTACTGACTACTGACTGCTAAAATCTACAACTTTATCAACATCTAAAAATAGCAGTAACTGCCCTTGTAGCTTGTACGCTCCTCGAATTAGCGGGCGTATTTTGCTAGTAAAAGTATCTGGAGGAGTTTCAAAATCAGCTTGAGATACTTCTAGCACATCTCCAATATCGTCAACTAACCAACTGACTGTTTCATCGCCAGTTCTCACTATCACATTTAAAGGCAATTGTTCCACAGGCCGATCGCACAAATCCAACCGCCTCCGCAAATCAATCGCCGTGACAATTTGTCCCCTCAAGTTTATCAATCCACCGACTACTGCGGGCGCTAGCGGCACTCGCGTCATCTCCTGATAGCGGATGATTTCTTGAACTTTCTCAACCTCTATGCCAAAAAATAAGCGGTCAACGAAAAACGTACAAAGTAGAGTTTCTTCAGGCATTGTTTAATTATCCTTTAATAGCCAGAGCTGGTGCTTGCTAACATCTGCTCGACTCCGAATAAATTGTTGTTAATTACTGCATCAACATCGAGGATTTCAGTAACTTGACCCTGAATCACGGCACAATATGAAATTCCTGCTTGAGTAGCTGCACCTTTAATGTCGATCGCCTGTTCTACAATATCCAGGATGCGATCGACTACCAGACCGACTTGGTGTTCTGAGCCGATCGACACTACGACTAACGGCAGTTTATCATCTGCTGCGCGCGATCGCCCGTCCAGACCGTTGGGCCCCCAATCAGCCGACTCACTGCCGCTACCAAACACCGCCGTCAAATAAATCACCGGCATAATTTGGTTGCGGTACTGCACCACATTCTGCTTCCCGACTCGCTCCAAAAGATGGCGGGGAAACTCTTCTAAGCGACAAACTCGCGATAGGTGAATCGCCATCCGCCGACAGTCTGGGCCCTGAAATACTAGCAACTGTTGTGGAGGTTCTGAAGATTCCCGGCGACTGTTTTCATCAGCTAAAATCGCCTTTTCCTGAGCCTCCGTCATGTGGGTTTTCTGAGCAATCCCGTGCACGTCCAAAATCAAAGCAACTTTACCGTCGCCCATAATAGTTGCTCCGGCAAAACAAGCTAGAGATTTTAGTTGTTTTCCTAAAGGCTTAACCACAATTTCTTGCGTGTCGTTGATGGCATCTACCACCAACCCAAAAGGTTTGTCTGTCGCTTGCACTACTACAATATTTAAAGCCTCATCTGTGTCGAATTGCGATTTTTTGCCGTTTTCTACAATTCCTGTTTCTAACTGTAATTCCCGATTCAAATAAATCAGTGGCAGCAGTCGCCCCCGCAACCGATAGACTGGCGTTCCGTGAAACATTTCGATTTTTTTAATTTGTTCTCCTTCCAAACGCATCAGTTCTAGCAAATTGACTTGAGGAATTGCGTAGCGAGATCCTCCGGTAGTAATAATTAATGTCGGAATAATCGCCAGAGTTAAAGGAATTTTTAACTTAAAAGTTGTGCCTTTACCGACTTGACTTTGAACGTCTATCGTGCCGCTGATTTTTTCTATATGTGTCTGCACAACGTCCATCCCCACTCCCCTACCGGAGATATTGGTGATTTTTTCGGCGGTTGAGAAACTGGGCATGAAAATTAAATTTAGGGCTTCGCGATCGCTCATTTTAGCTGCGTCAACAGCAGAAAACATTCCTTTTTGCACTGCCTTACTTTTAATCCGCTCTGGATCGATTCCCCCGCCGTCATCGGAGATTTCTATGTTTACCTGACCGCTTTCGTGATAGGCTCGCAGTAGCAGTTTACCGAAGGCTGGCTTGCCTTTGGCGACTCGCACTTCTGATGTTTCAATGCCGTGATCGAGGCAGTTACGGACTAAGTGAGTTAGCGGATTGGCGATCGCCTCGATTAAGGTTTTGTCTAATTCTGTTTCTTCGCCTTCCATTTCTAACTGTACTTGTTTGCCCAAGCTGAATGCTGTGTCCCGCACTACCCGGGGGAATTTGTTCCAGATAGTGCGAATTGGCTGCATTCTGGTCTTCATTACTCCTTCTTGCAGTTCGGAAGTAACTAAGTTTAAGCGGCTGGATACTGATTTTAATGTATCGTCATTTTGGGTGTTTGCTGTTTGGGTATTGGCAAATTCTAAGATTTGGTTGCGGCACAAAACGAGTTCGCCTACTAAGTTCATTAGTTTGTCCAGCAAGCCGACATCTACTCGGATTGCAGTATCGGAAATTTTGAATTTGTCACCCTCGGTATCCGCAGCATTTACCTGTTGGCTGGTAGTATTCGTAGCAGAGGGAATTAGCAATTGCTCGATCGACAATAAAGCATCTGCATACAAATGCTCTCGTGTCAACTCTGATTCTTCTGGTTCCTCGATCGCAACTTCTGGAGTTACTGAGTTGGATTCGGCGATCGCACTCGACGACAATTCAGATGCAGTACCGCCGGATTCTTGGAGTTGCAAAAGTCGATCGAGCAATGCCGTGTGGGCGATGGGGCTTTCTTCTCCCGTCTTTTCCAGGGCTTCCATGTGCGATCGTACCGCGTCGATTGTCTCCAGCAAAGCGCTAGTAATATCGGGAGTCATCGTCAAAGTGCGATCGCGCAAGAGGCTGAGCAAATTTTCTCCTGCGTGCGCCACAGACTCAAGTTTTTCCACCCCCAAAAAACCGCTATTGCCTTTAATCGTGTGCAAACCGCGGTAAATCCGATTCATCACCTCTCTATCGGCATCATTTTTTTCTAAAGCTACTAAATCCTCCTCAATTTGGTTTAAGTATTCGTAGCCTTCAATCAGAAATTCCTTTACATCTTCATCAATTTCCATCGAGCCAGTTCCTTATTCATCGGTTTGACGCTGGATTAAAATAGGGTGCATCTGGTTTTGGCAAATATATCCGTAGGGGCGAAGCATGACCGTAGTCAATATGGGATTATAACTAATAACTTATATGCGGTCATGCTTCGCCCTCTTCAAAAACCAAATGCACTCTTAAAATAAATTATCGAATAGTTGAAAACTGTAGTGTGCCCCAGTCAGTGGATTTTAGATTTTAGATTTTAGATCGACTCCTCTAGCTAGATGGATCTGGGAGCTTGAACTATTGTCTAAAATTTTGAGTTCGACCCTCGTGAGTGTACGTGGCACGGTACCCGTTATTGGGCGGGGTCAGCTTTATTCGCGATCGTGCGATCGTAGCTAAATCATTGCCAACTTGACCTCATAAGTATACTATATCTATACGAATTAGCAAAAATTATTAACATCGCAGCCCCGCAGTCGTGTTTTTGAACTCTGGCAACAAAAAATCTGTATCAGGGTTTACCGCAACTGCCAAGGAAAATGCACGACTTACACACTCTTAGCGCGCTCAAACCCCGTTTCTTCCTAAAGGCCTGTCCCCAAACCTCTTATTTATCGTATAAACCGGGTTTCTTGAGCCAGCCATCGGATAGAAGCTGGCAGAATAAATGAATATAATTTTTCAGGATTGTTGCCTCCCAAGCTTTTTTTTGATAACTTCTGAAGTATACATAAATTTCGTCACTTTTCCACCTACAGAAAATGCTAGAACAAATAGAACAAGCGCAACAAAGATTCAACGTCCTCGATCGCGTTCCCATCGGATTGTGCGTGATCGCTCGCGATTTTACCGTGCTGTTTTGGAACCGCACATTAGAGCAGTGGACAAAGCTGCTCAAAAAAGAAATAATCGGAACTAACCTCAAAACTCACTTTCCCCAACTCGAAGAACCTAAATATCAAACTCGCTTAAAACAAGTATTTAACAATGGCTTGCCCACCGTATTTTCTCCCCAACTCCACCAGCCCCTAATTTCATCAAATTTACCCAACGGCAAACCGAGAGTTCACAACACAAACGTCACTCCCATACCAGCCATCAAAGGAGAAGGTTTTTATGCTTTAATAGCGGTTCAAGATGTTTCCGAAGTAACGCAGCGCATCCAAACCTATCAGCAAGAAATTAAACACCGATTAGTAATAGAAGAAGAACTTAAACGCGCCACAACTGACGCCGAAGCTGCCAACCGAGCCAAAAGTGAATTTTTGGCAATGATGAGCCACGAAATCCGCACGCCGATGAACGGAGTCATTGGCATGACTGAGCTGTTGCTAGATACGCAACTTTCGCCAAACCAGCGCAATTTTGTGAATACAATTCGTACCAGCGGCGATTCTTTGCTGGCAATTATTAACGACATTCTCGACTTTTCTAAGATAGAAGCAGGCAAGCTGGATTTAGAACAAGAACCGTTTAATCTCAGAAACTGTGTCGAAGAAGCTTTAGATTTAGTCGCGATGAAAGCTGCGGAAAAACAGCTAGACTTAGCTTGCGAATTGGATGCCAGTGTTCCCGCCTTCCTGTACGGAGATGTCACCAGACTTCGCCAAATATTGATAAATTTGCTCGGCAATGCTACCAAATTTACCGAAGCAGGTGAAGTGGTAGTTAAAGTAACAGCAAAACCCATTGCCGACAATGCTGTAGAAGTTACGCAAACTAACTCAATTTCTCAAATAAATATTGGGCTTGACAGCGAAAAATTCAGGCATAAACCAGCTTTAAATTCTTCTCTGTCAGACTCTGATGCTGCCGATTCTAAATATCTAGAACCATCACAAATTAGTAACTACGAAATTCAATTTACTGTGAGGGATACAGGCATCGGAATTTCGCCCGATCGCAAAAACATACTATTTAGAGCCTTCAGTCAAGTTGACAGTTCCACAACTCGCAAATATGGCGGTACTGGCTTGGGCTTAGCCATCAGCAAACGCCTCAGCGAAATCATGGGTGGCACTATGTGGGTAGAAAGCGAAATCGGCAAAGGTTCTAAATTTTCTTTTAGCATCAAAGCTCAGCCAGCACCGGCTAATGAAGAAATATTAAACCTGAATGTACCCCAGCCTCAACTAGCAGGTTTGCGACTGCTGCTAGTTGACGATAATCCCACAAACCGCAAAATTCTTACCCTGCAAGCTATGTCTTGGGGAATGGTTGTCCGCGCAGCAAAATCTGGCGCGCAAGCGCTGAAAGTGCTGCAATATGAAACTATGTTTGACATAGCGATTCTAGACTTTCATATGCCAGAAATGGACGGCATTACTTTAGCAGAAAAAATTCGAGAATTTCCTCAAGGTAAAAATTTACCTTTAATGATTTTGAGTTCTGGGGGCAGGCCATCTCGCCGCGAATTTCAAGGGCGAGTTGAATTCGCAGCTTTTGTATACAAACCAATTAAGCAAGCACAGCTCCATGAAGTTTTGCTTCGCATCTTGGGCGGGGAATGTACCCCAATTCAACCGTGTTTTTCGCAGCCTCAATTTAATTCACAATTAGCCGAAACACTGCCTTTGAAAATGCTGTTGGTAGACGATGTAGAACTCAATCAAATGGTAGCAGGGCAGATGTTGCAGAAGTTAGGTTACAGTGCAGATTTTGCCAGCAGCGGACAAGCAGCTTTGGATGCTTTGGAGCGTTCGGAATACGATATTGTGTTTATGGATATGCAGATGCCAGAAATGGACGGTTTGGAAACTACTCGCCTGATCCGCCAGCGATTTTCGGGAAATTTAATATTAGAAAATCCAGCTCCAGAATCTGGATTTTCAGCAACAGACGAGCAATCTCACAATCCAAAATCGACTTCTCCTTGGATTATTGCGATGACGGCTAATGCGATGCAGGGCGATCGCGAACTTTGTTTAGATGCTGGCATGAATGATTATATCAGTAAGCCGGTGCGAGTCCAGGCGATCGTTCAGGCGATCGCGCAGTACGATCGACAAACCGGGCGATCCAAATCCTATTCAGATCTTAACAATTGGCAGACTCAGCCGACAGACTCTGCTTCCCAAGCTCAGCCTGGAAACGAAATGAAAAATGTTGCACCCGCAGTTGATGAAACTGCGTTGGAAGAGTTAAAGCATTTAATCGCCCGCGCAGGTGTTTTGATTTCACAAATTGAAGGTGGAAGTCAATCGGGAGTTGCAAATTTTCCTCCTAATTCTGGGGAAATTGTAGCGGGTACTAATAACATTAAATTTCCGACTTTACCTGCTGTGACAGTTCCTAGATTAGAGGCAGAAAACTCCCAAATTTTACCGCCAGCCACACCGCAAAATTTTCTACCCGAAACAGCACAAACCGAAATAGAATTGCCGCCTCTTGACAGTCAAACTTTTGAAGAATTGACGGATTTACTGGGAGAAGAAGCTGAAGAATTTTGGATCGAGCTAGTAGATAAATTTCTGGAAGTTGCACCGCCAAAATTGCAGGAACTCGCCGATGCTGTCAATCAATTGAATGCTCCCGCAATTAAAGCCTCGGCTCACGCTCTTAGAGGTGCTTGTACGACAGTCGGAGCCATGCCTTTGTTTCAATTGTGCGCGCAGCTCGAAGAGATGGCCCGGAAGAAAACTCTCTCAGGTAGCGAGGTTCTGATGTGCAAAATTGCAGCCGAATATCAGCGGGTAAAAGCGGCTTTGTCATCTAGTTGATTGCTATCGAAGAAGGAAGTTCCGCAACGGATTTATTTGCAGCATCTCAATGAGTCAATCGTGTACGCAAGTATCACAATACTTAAAGGTTTTTTAGGTACGTTATTGCGATAGAGCGCTCAAGCGCAACAACGTACCTTTTTTAAAGTGCCACTTGTCTCCAGGAGTGTGAGTGTAAAAAGCAAAAATAATTGACAAAAGCAACCCGATATGGTGTGTCGGTGGCGCGGGACGATCGATCGCCCGTTTTCCGCAAAATGTTCAACATTTAGGCCATTTAGCCAATTGCGAAAATTTAAAAGTTCTGACATAATCTGATAGAATTCTCAACACGATCTCAATAGCAACGTGACGGCTCAATTGCTAACTTTTCAGATACTGTAACAAAATGTCAGTATAAAAAGTGACAGATTATCCTATCCGTTGCCGAAAGTTAAGTATTCCATGGAGTATGAGATTATACAGTTGTTAAAAATCATCAGAGTGCGATCGATCTACAGTGAACTCATCCATTTCAACGCAGAAATTAAATCTGCTGCTGACTAAGAACTTGATGCTATTTTCACAAGAATATGATTAGTGCTGACTTTAGAATCAACTCGCAAACCACGCCCCAAATTCTGATCGTCGATGACGAAGCAACCCAGCAGCTATTTACCCGCCGGATTATGGAAAAAGAAGGCTATCGGGTAATTGAGGCATCAAACGGACAAGAATGTTTGGACATTTGTCAAGAAACTCTCCCAGATATTGTCCTATTGGATGCGATGATGCCTGTAATGGACGGTTTTACTTGCTGCGCCCAACTCCAGGCTAATCCCCAAACGCAAAAAATCCCGGTGCTGATGATTACAGCACTAGATGATAAAAAATCTGTCAATCAAGCTTTTGAAGTAGGAGCAACAGATTATGTGACGAAGCCGATTCACTGGCCAGTGCTGATTCAGCGAGTGCGGCGCTTGATTCAACAGTCTCAACTGTATCAGCAGTTGATGGAAAGCCAAGAGAAAACTCAAAAATTATTACTGAATATTTTACCAGAGTCGATCGCACTCCGGCTCCAAGAAGAATCAGCCCCAGACTTAGTAATTGCCGATCACTTCCCCAATGTCAGCGTCTTATTTGCTGATATGGTAGGCTTTACCAAGCTTGCCTCAGAAATGCCTCCTATTGAATTAATTGTCAAACTCAATTCTATTTTCTCAGAATTTGACCAGCTAACTCAGGAATACGGCTTAGAAAAAATTAAGACTATTGGGGACGGCTATATGGTAGCATCTGGATTGCCCATCCTCCGGGACGATCATGCTGACGCGATCGTGCAAATGGCCCTAGCCATGCAGCAAGCTATGACGCGGCTAAACACACAAACAAAAGAATTTCACAGCCTGCGAATTGGCATTCACTCCGGGCCTGTGGTTGCAGGGGTCATCGGAACTAAAAAGTTTAGTTACGACCTTTGGGGCGACACGGTAAACACGGCAAGCCGCATGGAACAATATAGTTTTCCCGGCTGCATTCAAGTGACAGAAGACACTTACAAGCAGTTGTCAACAAAACATTTGTTTGCAGAAAGAGGAATGATTGATGTTAAAGGCAAAGGTAAGATGAAAACTTACCTCTTAGATTGTTCAGAACATCTCAACAGATGTACTGCATGAATTGGTAATCAATAATGGTTAATGTGAAGTCGTACATGAGGGTCAAAAAATACCTCAAACGTAGTATCAATCAACGGTTTGATACTTAGGTCTAGATGCCCCCTTAGCTTGCCCCCTACTCCCCCTTAACAAGCAGGGCGGTTTTATTGTCATCATAGAAATAGGTACGTAGTTGGGCTTGGGCCCTCTATACAGGTATGTTTAAAGGGAGCATCTCAGTTTTGCATTTATAGTGCTGTCCCCACTCGCGATTTGTAGAATACGCGAGCGGGGACAGCACTATAATAAAAAAAATGCTTTTCACAAAACTGAGATGCTCCCTGTTTAAAGAGGGCTAAAGCCCAACTACGTACCTTGATTAATATGACAGTTGGGTTTAATCGGCCATCCGACCTTTGAGCGATGTTTTCGGTAGTTTCAGATGTCTTTTCCCGACAATAAAACTACCCTGCTTCGATCGGGGGATTTAGGGAGATCTAGACTCTGATATAAACCAGAGATACAAAGGTTTTCAGCCAATTCCCAATTCCCAATTCCCAATTCCCAATTCCCAATTATTAAGGAGCGCGCCAAAATGGGTTTAGTTTTAATTGTAGATGATGCAGCATTCTCTCGGCGGATGATTCGCAAAGCTGTTGAAGAAGCCGGACATCAAGTGATAGAAGCAGCCAACGGACAAGAAGGCTTAGATATGGCTGCATCCAAGTCGCCAGACTGCATGATGACAGATTTGTTAATGCCAGAAATGGACGGTTTCGCCTTGCTAAAAGCCCTGGGCGAAAAAGGCTCTAAAATTCCAGTCATCGTACTTTCAGCAGATATTCAAGACAGCGCTAGGCAGAAGTGCGAAGAATTGGGAGCATTTATGATGCTGAAAAAGCCCCCAAAAGCTCCCGAGATTCAGGCTGCAATCCAAAAAGCTCTGGATAGCAAATAGGAGATATCAGAGTGGAGCTAACAGCAGATGAAATAGATGCTTTGAAGGAGCTAATCAATATTGGTGTGGGAAGTGCCGCTGGAATGTTGAATGAAATGATTCAATTTCCCATCCAGTTGCAGATTCCAGATATTGACCTTGTATCAGCCAATGAGCTGCGAAGCGAATTAAAAAAACGCTTCGGTATAGAGCCTCTTTCCACGGTGCAGCTAGGCTTTAACGGCTCATTTAGCGGCAGCGCCCAGCTACTTTTTCCTACCGAAAGTGCAGTGAATTTAGTTTCTGTTCTCACTGGTGAAGAAAAGGGAAGTCCTGACCTTGATTCTCTCAAAATTAGTACCCTCAGTGAGGTGGGGAATATGATCATTAACGGTGTCATGGGTTCAATTGGCAACGTTCTAGACCAACCGTTAGACTATGAGGTTCCCTATTACGCAGAGGAAGAAATTGAGGAGTTACTGTTAAAAGAAAAGTCTCTCGATACCGGGAGCGTGCTGTTGGCTCCAGCTCACTTTAGTATTGAAGAACTGCAAATTCAAGGAGACATTTTGCTGTTTTTCGATGTGGGTTCGTTTCAAATGCTGCTGAAGGCGATCGCCGCGGCATCTTAAATACCGCAAATATTCCTCATGCAAACCGGATGTTTTGTGTCCCAGACTTTCAACAGTTGACAGTTGACAGTTGACAGTTGACAGTTTGAGAGCGATCTCTACCTAGAAGGAAGAGGATTGGAGTAATGAATAGTGTGATTTTAATTTCTCCCGATCGGGGTTACGGCTTTCAACCAATTCTTTCTGGTAAGCACAGAGCGGGTTTCGGGCTGCCAGTACCGAGAATGTGTGACGTAAAAGTACGCGCGTGCGAAGCTATCCCGTAGGGAATCGCCCTCCCTGATAAATTGTATAAAACTACCTAAAACATGGATACACAAAATCAATCAACAGCCTCAGAATCTTCCGAAATTGACTCGGAACCCAGCAATTTGGTAGCGACAACAATTGCAGAAACAGCAGAGAGTTTCAGCAACCAGTACCAACAGCAACTGATTATCGCTCTGGCAGCAGTCAGAGATGGCGACTTTAGCGTTCGTTTACCCGCGGACAACGGCTTGGGTGAAATTGCCAAAGTCTTTAATGAAATGGTGAGTGTCAATGAAAAATTTGCTGACGAAATAGAGCGCGTCAGCCAAGCAGTTGCCGAAGAAGGCAAAGTACCAAAATCAAGAGAAATCAAAGAATTTAAAGGTTCTTGGGTTAGCAGTATTGACGCGGTGAATGCAACGCTAAACAGCTTAGTTGCGCCGACAATAGACATAGCGCGAGTGCTGCACGCTGTAGCTAAAGGCGATTTGTCCGAAAAATTTAGCTTAGAGTTTGAAGGCAAACCAATCAAAGGATTGTTCCGCCGTATTGGGACTACTCTCAACAAAATGGTAGACCAATTAAATAGTTTTGCTTTAGAAGTAACTCGCGTCGCCCGCGAAGTTGGTAGCGAAGGCAAATTGGGAACCCAAGCAGAGGTAGAAGGGCTATCGGGTATTTGGCAAGAACTGACGGCAAGTGTTAACTTGATGGCGGCAAATCTGACTCATCAAGTACGAAATATTACTAAGGTTGCAACGGCAATTAGCGTCGGCGATTTGAATGAAAAAATTACCGTTGAAGCCGCAGGGGAAATTTCGCAATTGAAAGATACTCTAAATCAAATGGTTGACAGTCTCAACGATTTTGCCAAAGAGGTGACGCGGGTAGCAAAAGAGGTGGGAACTGAGGGGAAACTTGGGGGTCAAGCACAAGTTCACGGAGTAGCTGGCGTCTGGAAAGATTTAACGCAAAATGTTAATCTAATGGCGAGCAATCTTACCAATCAAGTACGCAATATTGCGGAAGTTACTACGGCGGTAGCTCAGGGAGATTTGTCTAAAAAAATTACTGTAGAAGCTGAAGGGGAAATTCTGGATCTGAAGAATACGATTAATGAAATGACTGTTCAGCTTAATGAGTTTGCTTTAGAAGTTACGCGAGTTGCTAGAGAAGTTGGCGTTGAGGGCAAATTGGGAGGTCAAGCAACTGTTGATGGTTTGTCGGGTACTTGGCTGAGTTTGGCTGGTAATGTGAATATTATGGCGGCTAATCTTACGGAGCAAGTTCGGAGTATTGCGGAAGTTTCTACTGCTGTGGCTAAGGGAGATTTGTCGAAGCAAATTACTGTGGAAGTTCAAGGAGAAGTTCTGGAACTGAAAAATACGTTGAATACTATGGTTGACCAGCTTAATACTTTTGCAGATGAAGTAACGGGGCTGGCGAAACAGGTAGTTGCAGGACAGTTGGGAGGGCAGGCGACTGTTCCTGATATCAGCGGTACTTGGAAAGATTTGACGGATAATGTTAATCTGATGGCGGCTAATTTGAACGCTCAGGTGCAGCAAATTTCTCAAGTTGCGATCGCAGTTAGCAGTGCTTCGGAGGAATTGATTAGCGAAAGTCAAAATATGGGGGCGGCGGCTGAAGAAACTTCGGCTCAAGCAGGGATGGTATCTGCGGCGGCGGATTTAGTTAATAGCAATACTCAATCGGTGGCTACCGGCATCGAGGAGATGAATGTGAGTATTAAGGAAATTGCTAAGAATGCTTCGGAAGCTGCGACGGTTGCTAATTCGGCGGTGAGGATGGCGGAAACTACGAATCAAACTATTACTAAACTCGGCGTTAGTAGTGCAGAGATTGGTAATGTTGTCAAGGTGATTACTTCGATCGCCCAACAGACTAATTTGCTGGCTCTGAATGCTACAATCGAGGCGGCTCGGGCTGGAGAAGCGGGCAAGGGTTTTGCGGTGGTGGCGAATGAGGTGAAGGAGTTGGCGAAACAAACGGCGGCGGCGACTGAGGATATCAGCAAGAAGGTGGAGGCTATTCAAGCTGATACTAAAAGCTCCGTACAGGCGATCGGCCAAATTACTTCTATTATCAACCAAATCAGCGATTTCCAAACGACGATCGCCAGTGCAGTGGAGGAACAAACGGCTACAACTACCGAAATTGCGCGCAATGTCAACCAAGTTGCGATCGGTTCCTCCGAAATTGCCCGCAATATTACCAGCGTCGCCGATGCAGCGGGAAGTACCGCCACCAGTGCTAGCAATACTCAAAATTCTGCGATCGAATTATCGAAAACGGCCGCTCAATTGCAAGGACTTGTCAATCAGTTTAAGTATTGATTTGGATAATAGATAATGGGGAATTGATAATGGGTAATGAGTAATGAGTAATGGGTGAGTTAAGGTGGGCAATGCGCTCCCTAAATAATTAATTCCCAATCCCCAATTCCCAATTCCCAATTCCCAATTCCCAATTCCCAATTCTCAATTCCCTAAAATGAAAACCTACTCAAAACCAATTTCATTAATTCTGATTGGAGGCTTTTCGGATTCAGAAAATCAGACATTGCGCGAAACGTTAAAAGCAGACGAATATGTATTTGCCACAACTACAG
The DNA here is from genome assembly GCF_020737885.1 of Microcoleus sp. PH2017_34_RAT_O_A. NCBI lineage: Bacteria > Bacillati > Cyanobacteriota > Cyanophyceae > Oscillatoriales > Microcoleaceae > Microcoleus > Microcoleus sp. PH2017_34_RAT_O_A. The sequence continues at coordinate 107,110 of NZ_JAEQDD010000042.1, forward strand.
ATTTATACAATTGTTTAGATATTGCTGAGTGCCACCATCCCAAAGCTGTCATCCTAAATTTTGCAGCCATAGAACACAATTATTTAGCAATTATCCAATTCTTGCAATTATTACAAATACCCACGATAATTCTCAGCGACGACTTAGCAAGGAATATGATTCAGTATTTGTCGCTGGCAGGAATATTCGCAACTCTCAAAAAAACTAACAATGAATTAGAATTGCGGCACACCGTGGCAACTGCGGCTTATCCAAATAACGCCGATCCAATTAATTCTCACAGTCAACTGCGGAATTTCAACCTAGCCAAGCTCGAAACCGGAAAACACACAAAATTACAGGATGTTGTCAACAAAGCCATCGGCACAGCAGTTTCTCAGATGAGCGAAATGATTGCGTGTGAGGTAGAATGTGAAATGCCTTCATCTCAAGCGCTGTCCCCGATATTTTTGCAAAAAAACCTAATTGAAACCTTGGGAAAAAACCTAATAGCTGTAGCGCAGCTTGATTTTAACGGCAATTTATCAGGTTCGGCTCAGATGTTGTTTTCCTGCGAGGCTGCTGATGCTCTTGTTTTAGCTCTCAACGGCGGCGGCGATGTAACCAGCGAGGAATTCAAGCAAGATAAGGCTGACATCATGGGAGAAATTGGCAATTTAGCTATTAGCGGTATTGTCGGCACTTTTAGTAATACCTTAAAATACAATCTCGGTTATGTAGTTCCCCACTATATAGAAGGTTCAGCAGAGGAAATATTTAGCGCTATGAATTTTAATATGCGCTCAACAATTCTACTATTTATGTCTCATTTTAAAATTATCGATCTTGGCGTAGAAGGCGATTTAATTCTATTTTTTCAAGCTCGCTTACTGCTCGATCTGTTATTTCGAGTTTAATAGAAAATGTCCCAGATCAAGGTTTTAATTGTTGATGATTCGGTAGTGGTGCGCCGATTGTTAAGTAACGTACTCGACGGCGATGCAGCACTGGAGGTTGTGGGGACTGCACCCAATGGTAGAATTGCTTTAGCCAAGATTTCTCAGGTGAATCCAGATTTGATTGTGCTGGATGTGGAAATGCCGGAAATGGATGGTTTGGAGACGCTAGTGGCAATCCGAAAACTTGACAAAAATATTCCTGTAATTATGTTTAGCGCGCTCACAGAGTTGGGCGCTGTTGCTACTTTAAATGCTCTGGCGCTGGGTGCTACGGATTACGTGACTAAGCCTCATAATATGAAGAGCAAGGAAGCGGCGCTAGAACACATCCGCGAGCAATTGATTCCGAAAATTAAGGTTTTTTGCAATGGTGGCAAGATGCCAAAAGTGGGGAATATTCAAGTAGCTAAAGGTCACAATAATACCACAGAATTGCCAATTATATCGGGTTTGATTTCGTCGAATTCAGCGGTCAATTTTAAATCTAAAATCGAAATTGTAGCGATTGGGGTTTCGACGGGTGGGCCAAATGCTTTGGAAACTATTTTGCAGGATTTGCCGGCTAATTTTCCTGTACCAATTGTGATTGTGCAGCATATGCCGCCGGTGTTTACGAAGCGTTTAGCCGATCGCCTGACCGAAAAGTGCAAAATTAGAGTGGAGGAGGCTGTGACGGGAAGTATTGTTGAGCCAGGAGTTGCTTGGATAGCGCCCGGTGATTACCATCTGGTTTTGGAAAAACAGGGTTTTGGGGTGCGTATTCGCACGCATCAAGAGGCGCGAGAAAATTCTTGCCGCCCTGCGGTTGATGTGCTGTTTCGATCGACTGCTAAGATTTACGGTGCTGGAGTTTTGGGTGTGGTGCTGACGGGAATGGGGCAGGATGGGCTGCTGGGCTGTCAGAATATCCGGGAGGCTGGGGGTAAGATTATCGTTCAAGATGAGGCTAGCAGCGTTGTCTGGGGGATGCCGGGAAGTGTGGTTAATTCTGGTTTTGCCGATCGAGTGGTATCCTTACAAGACATGGCACGCGAAATTATCGATCGAGTAATGAGTCAGTAGTCAGTTGGCAGTTGGCAGTTGGCAGTTGGCAGTTGGCAGTAGTCATTAGTTATTAGTTATTAGTCATAGTGCGAGCGTCCCCGCTCGCGAACGTTATTAGTCATTAGTTAGTTGCTACAAATTCTCTTCGGATCGATGCCCGATGCCCTGCGCGGGCCAATGCCCCATTCCCCATTCCCCATTCCCCATTCCCCATTCCCCATTCCCCATTCCCCATTCCCCATTACCCATTACCCATTACCAATGTCTCGACCAACATTATATATTGCCATCACCAATCATGGATTCGGCCATGCCGTCCGAGTTTCCTCCGTAGCTGCAAAAATCCAAGAATTAAACCCAGATATCTTACTAATTATCACCACAACTGCACCTCGTTGGCTGCTAGAATGTTATATTACTGGTGATTTCATCCTCCGTCCCCGCGCTTTTGATGTCGGAGTTGTGCAGGCTGATAGTTTGCATATGGATCAAGAGGCGACTCTCGAAAAATTGCGGGAAATTCGGGAAAAGCAAAATTCACTAATTGCAGGCGAAGTGAATTTTCTTAAGCAAAATCGCGTGGGTTTGGTGCTGGCAGATATTCCTCCTTTAGCAACGCGAATGGCCGCAGCGGCTGGGGTTCCTTGCTGGATGATGAGCAATTTTGGGTGGGACTTTATCTATCGAGATTGGGGCGGAGAATTTGACGAAATGGCGGATTGGATTGGTGAATGCTTCGGAAAGTGCGATCGGCTTTTTCGTCTTCCTTTACACGAACCGATGCCAGCTTTTCCTAATATTGAAGATGTCGGCTTGACTGGCGGCAATCCTCGCTACAGTAATGATAAAATTCGGGAAGTATTTGGAATTGAATCACCGCCGGAAAAAACTGTGTTGCTGACTTTTGGCGGACTGGGTTTAGAGGCAATTCCTTATCACAATTTACAGCAATTTAGCGATTGGCAATTTATCACTTTTGATGCGGGAGCTCCCGATTTGCCGAATTTGATTAGAGTCAAACATCAGCAGTTTGCACAATCTTTCCCAATTTTACCGCGCCCGGTCGATATGATGCCTGTCTGCGGCCGCATGGTTTCTAAACCGGGATACAGCACTTTTTCGGAAGCTTTGCGCTTGGAAATACCTGTTGTTTCTATCATGAGAGATGGTTTTGCCGAAGCTGCTGTCTTGTTGGAGTGGCTGGAAAAGTATGCGGAACACCAAGTTGTGACTGCGGCGGAGTTTTTTGAGGGGGATTGGGGGTTTTTGCACAAGCCGCTGCACCCGCCCCGTTTGTCGGATAAGTTGGATAAGCACGGTACGGAGGCGATCGCCCAAGCTGTTGTAGACTATTTTAAAGATGAGGATTAGGATGACGGCGATTGAAATCTCGTCTACACCAACAATAGACGAACAATTGCATTCCCAAGCTTTGCTATCTTGAAATTATCTGCGTTTATCTGTGTTAATCTGCCTGACATCTGCGGTTGACATATCAATTAAAGATTGATGCAAAAAATCTAAAATCTAAAATCTAAAATCTAAAATCGAATGCTTCATCACCAAGAAATACTCAAAATTAAAACTACAGGCAAGTCTCTGTACAATATCAGTCTTAAGATAGAAGATGTGGTAGCAAATTCAGGTATTAAAACAGGACTTTGTAGCTTGTTTTTGCGCCACACTTCTGCTAGCTTGGTGATTCAAGAAAATGCTGATCCGGATGTACTGACGGATTTGGCTAATTTTTTGGCGAAACTGGTACCGGAGGGCGCAAGTTACATTCACGATGCCGAAGGCCCAGACGATATGCCGGCGCACATTCGCACTGTACTGACTCATACTTCTGAACAAATCCCGATCGCACACGGTAGATTATTGTTAGGAACTTGGCAGGGAATTTACCTTTGGGAACACCGCCAGCGGGGCCACATTCGCGAACTCGTGGTTCACATCAGCGGCAGTTGACAGGATGGGCATGGGGCATGGGGCATGGGGCATGGGGCATCGGTAACTGGTAATTGGTAATTGGTTGCTACTCATTTGTGATTGGTATCCCCTTACAAATAACAAATAACAAATAACAAATAACTACCGACTGCTGACTGCTGACTTTATTTATTAGAACGTTCGATAGGAATTTGTACTTCACTGATTTTAGTGGCTTCCGGCGTCATGGGCGAATTGTAAAAAAAGCGGCGCGGCGGCCCGACTATTTCGTATTCGGGATGCTGTTGAAGCCAATCTTTGAGTTGGGAGAGGTTATTTTCGTAGCTTTCCCAAGTGTAGGCGCCGCGCACGCCGATACTGACAACTGTCATCGGTGAAGTATCCGTGACTTCCACAGCAGGGTTAACGCTGCTGGGGGCGATATTTGGTGCGGGATACAGGAATGAAACTTCTGCAACAGGAATTGCATCGATTTGCTCGGAAGTTGCAGTGTAGCGCGCTTCTACTGGCGTTGTCATCGCAATTTGGTTGTTGCTGATGTGTTGAAACAAAGGATTGAATGCGATTCCTGTCGCTTGTCGCAAATCGCCCGCGTGGGTGTAGGTGACAGCGCGGTACTGAGGATATTGCTTAACTTCTATGACGCCAATATTTGCGGGTTCAGGAAATCCACTTGGTAATACCATTTTTGATGTTTGATTTGAGGTTTTACACTAAACAATGAGGAAAGACTTACTCCGCAAGGGTTTTAAACTTGCGGGCAGTTGCATTGTTTTTGGCAACTGTTATAAATAGGTTGAGATTGTTTGCAGACGATCGCTCTAGTGGCACAATCAGTTTAGCAGTTATTCAGGGTGCTGCTAACTGTCGATCGCCTAAAATTAAGTTTAGAGATTTATTAACTAACCTCGTAATAATACGGACGGCGCTAAGTAAGCAGAGAAACATTAATCAAGTTGTCCTTGGAAAATGAGGGTTTTTCAGGGGCGTCTGCTATTTTTGTCGGAAAATATTCCGCTGTGAAGTCGATCGAGCTGTGCGTTCTCAGCTATTCTCACACCGATCGGGTTCAACTACAGGGTCAATTATATCGCTTTCAGGGAATGACATATGAACAAGATTCTAGTGATTGAGGACGATAGAGTAATTCGCGAGAATATTCTCAAACTCCTCAAAGCTGAAGGTTTCGACGTGACGGGTGCAGAAAATGGAGCGATCGGCTTAAATGCGGCGGTGTCAAATCTTCCTGACGTGATTCTTTGCGATGTAATGATGCCGCAACTTGACGGCTATGGGGTGCTGGCGGCATTGCGATCGCATCCTGTTACTGCTACAGTACCTTTTGTGTTTCTGACTGGTAAAGCCGAGCGCTCTGAAATGCGCCAAGGCATGGAATTGGGAGCTGATGATTACCTGACTAAGCCTTTTACTAAAGCTGAACTTGTAGGCGCCGTATCGAGCCGCTTGAAAAAACAAGCAGCTTTGGCCAAACAGCAGAGTAATTTGCGATCGGAAAGCAACGAATTGCTGCAAGAAGCCGCAGATAAATTAGAGCAGATAAAAACAAATCTGTGCGGCGCCCTCGATCGAGAAGAATTCCAAGTTTACTATCAGCCGCAGATCGATGTTCAGACGGGTCAAATTATGAGCGCCGAAGCCTTAGTGCGCTGGCTGCATCCAGAAAAAGGGCTGATTTCGCCCGCCGAATTTATTCCAGATGCTGAAGCAACTGGTTTCATCGTACAATTAGGCGAGTGGGTTTTGCAAACAGCTTGCAGGCAAATGCAACTTTGGCAAAACGCTGGTTTTTCCTTGCAGCAAGTAGCGGTAAATCTGTCGCCGCGCCAATTTAACCAGGCGAATCTCAGCAGCAGAGTTGCCGAAATTTTAGCAGAAATTGGTTTAGCACCGAGCAGTTTGGAATTAGAACTCACCGAAAGTATGATGGTGAAGGATGCCGAAAGTGCGATCGCTACTTTGCAACAATTGAAAGATTTAGGAGTTTCTATATCTATTGACGATTTCGGCACAGGCTATTCTTCCTTAAGCTATCTGACACAATATCCCTTCGATGTTTTAAAAATTGACCGCTGTTTTATCAGCAACATTACCGATGGTTGCACAAATGCAGCGATTGTGAAAGCGATTATTGAAATGGCGCACAGTCTCTGTCTTGAAGTAGTTGCCGAAGGAGTTGAAACAGAAGCAGAAAGAGATTTTCTCTGGCGCTACGAGTGCGATGCTATGCAAGGATACTTGTTCAGCCCTCCCGTGCCGGCCGCGGATTTTGAGGAGTTGCTAGTAGAGGGGAAATAAGCTGTACTGCATCTAGATTGTGTATGCTGTTCGAGAGGGAGAGGACTATAACTGCTTCGCTCGGAGGGTAAAGAAAGGAGGAGAGAATTTTTGATGGTCATCGCAATATACAATTTAAATTCAGTACAGCTTACTTATCGGCTACTGCCACTCTTTCTGTCTCGATAAATATCAATAAAACCTTTGTAATTTTCTTTCTATCAAGACAGATAATGTACGAGTTTTGGGTAATAAATATTTATGATAATTTTAATAAAATTTTATGGTTTAAGCTGAGATAAACTGACTTAAAATGATAACATAAAATCTCTGCTTTAGCGCATACAAGTTCCCCCTGATATCAAATCCGATTCGATCGTTCTGTATTCATCTCTATCTTCCCTCTCTGTGCCCTCTGTGTTCTCTGTGGTTAAATCATTCCGATACAACCAGAAGAGAAGCTAAAAAAATAAATATTCCTCCAGGTTTCCAGCCAAAATTAAGAGTTCGATCTATGCTGTTACCATTTAAATCGCCAAAAGCAGATACGCAAAAAACCAAGCGACACAATCCCTCGCGGGTGCGCGATCATTTAGCAAACGAGCGCACTTATTTAGCGTGGATGCGAACAGCGATCGCCCTGATGGGTTTTGGCGTCGTCATCGTCCGCCTGCGAGCCTTCCACCCGCCTCTTTTGCCGACTCCGGGTAATGGCTGGAAGTTGGGTTTGCTGTTTTCTGTGGTGGGTTTGCTGACAGTGTTAATTTCCACTCAGCACTACTTTGCTGTGCGTCACGATATCGATTACGATACTTACGAACCTACGGACAGGTGGGTACTGCTGTTTAGTTTGGCGATCGTACTTTTGGGCATGGGAGTAATTTATTTTATCTTTTCAGTTCCCGGTACCGCAGCTAGTTTCATGAGTCCCGAATAATCCGAGTGTTTCCTAAATATATCTAAAAATATATAGCCTTTCTCAAAAAGATGAGGTATAACTGGCAGATCGTATAACCGCTTAGACTAAGAGGGCTAAAGCCCAACAACGTACCTCATCTTTCGCTAGATCCGCTATATCTAAAAGTGCGATCGCCCCAGATATTTCCTTCAAGCCGATGACAGTAGACGAGGAAAAACTCAAGCAGGAAAATCTGTCAAAGGCGATCGATCGCTCTGCAAACGAACGAACCTTTCTGTCGTGGATGCGAAGTGCGATCGCCCTCATGGGTTTTGGCGTCCTGATCGTGCGGTTTCGCGTCGTGCAAATCCCCATACAGCACCGTCACGGCACGGGTTGGAAGTTGGGTTTAGTCTTCTCTCTGGTGGGTTTAGCAACCGTGTTAATCTCAACTAAACAATACTTTATTGTGCGCCGCCAAATTGATGAGAATACCTACGAACCGTCAGATGGGTTGATATTTCTCTTCAGTTTAGCTGTTGGGTTATTGGGGATGGGAGTAATTTTTTTTATTTTTGCAGCCGCCGTAAGTTCGCGCAGTTTTGTTATCCCCAATTGATTGCACAAAGCATTGATACCATCTCTAGTAAATCACCCGTCACAAAAAAGGTTCGTAGTCAGGACTTTAGTCCTTCTTCCTGAGGACTTTAGTCCTCCTTAAGAACCACTTTTATTATAAAAACTACTGGTATTATAGTATTTAGAGAGCAGCACGATGGGACTGCGCTGAAAAGTTGCCAGATGTGGGAGTATCAGCAATATTTGAGATATGGCACTATTCTCAATAAGTTATTGAAAAGCGGGCGGGACAGCCCACAATCAAATTAATTCTTTGTGGAACAGGCAAAACGCCTGTTGTTGAGAATAGTGCCATATATCCAAAAAATCGGACTCGACGCTTGAAACCACGTCAGAGTCAAACTCTCGTCTAGGCCAAGCAGACTAAAGAACAAACAGCGTTTTTGGGCGAGATGATGTGTAGCTAGGGCAATATAGAAGATGTAAGGTACGAATTGATCTATCTGAGGTGCGATCGCCCGCAATTTATATCACAATAGTTATTTCAGAAGCCTACAGGCCTCAGCTTTGACAAATTATCAGAATAGTAAATTCTAACAAAAACAGCACTATGGGAAAACCAACAGGCTTTATCGAATTCTTGCGCGAATTGCCCTCCGAACTCTCACCAGTCGATCGAATCCACAACTGGGACGAATTTCACCTACCGATGGAGGAAGACAAACTCCGCAGCCAAGGCGCGCGCTGCATGGACTGCGGCATCCCATTTTGCCACACGGGCAGCATCATCAGCGGCATGGCAAGCGGCTGCCCGATTAACAACCTCATCCCCGAATGGAACGACTTAGTATATCGGGGATTGTGGAAAGATGCCCTAGACAGACTGCACAAAACCAACAACTTCCCCGAATTCACCGGCAGAGTCTGTCCCGCACCCTGCGAAGGCGCTTGCGTGCTCGGCATCAACAACCCGCCTGTCACGATTAAAAATATCGAAGCGTCGATTATCGATAAAGGCTGGGATGAAGGCTGGATTACCGCCGAACCACCAGCTAAACGCACCGGCAAAAAAATCGCTGTTATCGGTTCCGGGCCCGCTGGTTTGTCGGCTGCGGCGCAATTGAACAAAGCCGGTCATTTGGTAACTGTATACGAAAGAGCCGATCGACCGGGAGGCCTGTTAATGTACGGCATCCCCAACATGAAATTGGACAAAGAACAAGTCGTGATGCGCCGCCTCAAAGTCCTCGAAGACGAAGGCGTAACATTTGTCTGCAACACCGAAGTCGGGAAAGACTTACCAGCCGAACAACTGCTAAAAGAATACGACTCAGTTGTAATCTGTACCGGCGCCACCAAACCCCGCGACTTAGGCATCGAAGGGCGGGAATTAAAAGGCATCCACTTCGCGATGGACTTTTTGACAGCCAACACCAAAGCAGTATTAGACAAGAGCACCAACGATAACTTCATCTCCGCCGAAGGCAAAGATGTGGTGATTATCGGCGGTGGCGACACCGGCACCGACTGCGTGGGCACCTCCATCCGCCACGGCTGCAAAAGCCTGGTACAGCTAGAAATCCTGCCCAAACCGCCCTCGGAACGGGCAGCCAACAATCCCTGGCCCGAATGGCCGAAAGTCTACCGCTTGGATTACGGCCAAGAAGAAGCCGCAGCCAAATTCGGCGATGACCCGCGCGGCTATCTCACCACCGCCACGAAGTTCGAGGGCGACGAAAAGGGCAACGTCAAAGCCGTGCACACTGTTGAGGTGGAGTGGGCGAAAAACGAGAAAGGACAGTTCATTCCGAAGCAAATTCCCGGTACCGAGAAAGTCTTGTCGGCGCAGCTTGTCTTGCTAGCGATGGGCTTCCTGGGCCCGGAACAGCCGCTGCTGGATGCGCTGGGATTGGAACGCGACGCGCGCAGCAATGTGAAAGCCGAGCACGAAAAGTATACAACGAGTATTCCGGGAGTTTTCGCGGCGGGGGACTGTCGCCGGGGTCAGAGTTTGGTGGTTTGGGCGATTAATGAAGGGCGCGGCGTGGCCCGGGAGTGCGACCTTTATTTGATGGGTGAAACCGATTTACCTTAGTTGATTGATGCGATCGATAGGTTCGTAGTAAGGACTTCAGTCCTTTCTTTGCTTGCGGACTAAAGTCCTCACTACGAACCAAAATAGGTTTGTAGTAAGGACTTCAGTCCTTTCTTTTCTTGCGGACTAAAGTCCTCACTACGAACCAAAATAGGTTTGTAGTAAGGACTTCAGTCCTTTCTTTTCTTGCGGACTAAAGTCCTCACTACGAACCTATTTTAGTAGAAAGTAGGGTGTGTCGCCACGAATAATTCTCGATATTTGCCAAGATTCAACGAGCGACGCACCACCACCATCATCAAGGGGGTAAAAGCCCGGATTTAGTATTAGATAATCCTAGCTACAATGTTCTTAGTTAAGTTTGTTTACTCAAATATTGTCGCTGTAGTTCGTTGATTCCTTGTCCGGAGCGAGGAACGAAGCAATCCCAGCGCTGATTCCTTGTAACGAAGCAATCTCAGCACTGATTCCTTGTCCGCAGCGAGGAACGAAGCAATCTCAGCGCTGATTCTTTGTCATTGCTAGGAACGAAGCAATCTCTATAGAATGTGTAATTCCTGAGAGAATTTAGCAATCCTGTTGATATTGAAGCGCTAAATCTTCGATGAGTTCCACCATTGCGCGAACCATCGGCATTTTAGTTAGAATTTCGATCCAATACCATTGTCCGTTGGGATTAAGTTCGATAAAATAGAGCGTGTCGTCCTCGTCGCGAATAATGTCGAATGCACCAAAATTTAAGCCTAACTCGTCAAGCATTTGATGGAGTTTGTTGAGGTAATCAATTGGTAGCTTGTCGGGAACGTGAACGAGTTTATCCGGTTCGGTGACGCGCCAATCTAATGTCACGTCTGCATCGTTGGTATGTTTGGCGTCAATGCGACAGACAAAATCATGTTTACCCATTAATGTAACGCGATATTCTGCCTTCTTCTGAATGCGTTTTTGAATAAAAATAGGTGCCAATCGAATGCTTTCTCGAAATGCTTCAAGTGTTTCTACATCAATGGGGCGAGTATAGCAAGCGTACTGTTTTTCATCATGTAGGAATCCAGAGTAGCGCATCGGTTTGACAATGCACTTTCCCTGTTGTGTCACAAAGTTGCAAGCAGCATCGTAGGAATTTGTGACAAGTGTTGGAGGGATAGTAATTCCCAGTTTTTGAGCAATGGGGATTTGGTTGATGCGATGGGATGGCAATCTAATCTTGTAGTAGTTATTGACCCACCTCGCTTTGGGATATAAGCCAGACAGAGAGTATATTAAAGATTCTGTTTCTTCTTGACAATACTTGATTGCCCAAGCATCATCAACTTCTGGAAACACTTGATAATCTTGTGGTTTGCGCCACCAAATCACGCCAATATCTTGAACTTCTTTCAAGGAGTCTTCAAAGGACAAAAAACTTTGACTGGGATTGCCAGAAGCTTGCCACGAGTAAGCATATTTGCTTGTTTTAATAAAACTTTCTGAATTCAATCGAATTGCTCGAATATTTGAGTTTTGCAATTCGTTGATAACGACATCTGCATGAATGTCTGTCTCGGAAGTCACGATTAAAAGGTCAGTCATACTATTTTATATTTTAGATTTTAGATTGGAAATGATGGATTATGTATGGGTTTCGAGCTTGTATGCGGTTGGATTTTTTTTGAAACTGGTATCGCAATCAAACTAATTGAAATAATGTTGACAGTGAAAGACCTGTCATGCAAAAATTCATACAGGTCTTTCAAGAACATAAAGGGCGATCGAATTATTTCTTAGTAATTCAAAATTCTAGTCGTCCTCTTGCTGGTCGTCATCACTAGGTTCAAACTGAAAAATACTGGAGCCAGCACGAGTAGACCAGGAGCCGCTCATGGAGGTGATGTTAGAAGTCTGCGTGCTGGGATCGTAGCTAGCTTGCTCTTCGGAAATGCCGTACTTGGGCGAGATGCTCAGGTGCATCATCAAAGGATTTGCTTTTTTGTCGAGAGCGAGTTGGGTAGTCGTCATAAGTTAGTTTCTTTGAGCGATGATTTGATATTCACAATGCTACAGCTTGCCAATTAATTTGTATAGTCGAAAAAGGTCGGATAAAGTCGTATAATATAAAAAGTTTTGATAAAGCTTTAATCGTTTTTGTATTCAAGGCGAAAATAGTCGGATCTAGACGGTTTTAGTTCGATCGCTCGGATATTGGGAGGAGGCGCGGGTGAACGTTAAGGAAGCACTGGCTTTTGCGGATGAAGTTGTCTTTGCGAAAACTGGCAAGCATTTAGATGATATGCAAGTTGGTGTGATTGAGGGCGTTTTGAAGCGGCAAAAGTACGGCGATATTGCCCAAGGGCTGAACTGTACTGAGGGTTATGCTAAAGATGTGGGCTACGAGCTATGGCAGTTGTTCTCTGATGCTTTTGGAGAAGATGTTAATAAATTAAATTTGCGATCTGCACTGATTCGGAAGTCGATGATTAGCAATGTTACAGGCGGCGTCATTAGTGGAAATCATGTCGCTCGCGGTCATGTAATTGGCTCTTTAAATATCTGCACATCACAGGAAGAGTCGCCTGAGTTTTTGCGGGGAAAGCAGCAGGCGAAAATTGAGGCGATTGCTCGCTTGCAAGCAATAGGATTGAGCGATGAGCAAATCGCGCAATGTTTGGATATGACGCTAGAAGAGATTCGACAAGTCGATTTAACAGAATAGAAGTAGTCACTACAAACCAATTTTAGTAGTTGTAGGATGCGTCGAAATTAAAAATCTCTCGCCTTGCATATCGAAAATCTCATAGATCCGCACCGGGTGAAATAGGTATCAGGTGCGTCAGTTTGGAGATGATCGATTATTTACACAATCGTCGAAGCTGACGCACCCTACGATTCTAATTCATCTTAAATGCCCCAGGCGATAAATGAAATAACTCAGCTAATTTCTGAATTTGACTCACCGTCAGTTCCCTGTTACCATTCAAAACCTCAGCCACCAAAGACTCAGTAGAAAAAATATCAACCAAGTCTTTTTCTGAAAGAAGACCGGGCGGTTGAAACCGCGTCTATACAGACAAAACCCGCCTCCGCGGGTTGAAGACCCGGCCGTTTAAATTACGTTGTTTTCTTCAGTCCACGGAGGTGGACATTGTTTGTGTAGACGCGGTTTCAACCGCCGTCTTATTGGGGATTCTCGCTTTTCCATCCCCAATCAACCAAAATTCAACGGATCGACATCAATAGTCAGACTAACAGAACGCGGCGTACGATCGCGCAACCCGACCAAATCCGACAAATCCAGCGACTCATCCACAGGTAACTTCAGCAAAATCTGCCACCGATAGCGGTTCGCCACCCGCATAATCGCCGCCGGTGCAGGCCCCAACATCTCGCAGCCAGTCACCGAAAGTCGATCGATATACTGTTGACAAACAGACGCCAATTGTACCGCAGTCACCGCCACCTCCGCCGCATCCACACTACTCAACCGCAACAAAATCAACCGCCCCGAAGGTGGATAATTCAGCGCCGCCCTTTCTGCTAATTCTGTTTCCACAAAACTTGTATATTCGTGCCGCTTCACAGCTTGAACCACTCGATGTTCGGGAGTGTAAGTTTGAATAATTACCCGCCCCGGATCGTCGCCTCTACCCGCACGGCCCGCAACTTGAGTTAAAGTTTGAAAAGCCCGTTCGCTGGCGCGATAATCCGATAAATTCAGCAATCCATCAGCAGACACAACTCCCACCAATGTAACTTGAGCTAAATCTAACCCCTTCGTCAGCATTTGCGTACCAAGTAAAATATCAGCTTCCCCATTCGCAAATTGAGTTAACAATCGGCGGTGATCGCCCTTATTTCTAGTAGTATCGCTATCAAACCGAATCGCCCGCAATTCTGGAAACAATCTCGTTAATTCCTGTTCCACTCGCTGAGTGCCGCTACCGAAGTTTTTGAAGTAAGGAGAACTGCATTCTGGACAATTTTGAGGATGTCTTTCCGTGTGGTTGCAGTAGTGACAGCGCAGGATTTCTGCTGTGCCTTCGCCGACCTGGTGATAAGATAGAGAAACATCGCAATTCGGGCATTCCATCACATAGCCACAACTCCGACAAGACACAAACGTGCTGTGTCCTCTGCGGTGAATAAATAGGATGCCTTGCTGTTGTCTTGCTTGCAATTGTTCCAGGGCATTTTGCAAAGAAGTGCTGAAAATTGAGCGGTTCCCTTGCCGCAATTCTTGGCGCATATCCACTACTTCCACGGGCGGCATCGGGCGGGAATAAACGCGCGTTGGTAATGATAAATAATGGATAGTTGGTAACGAGTGATAATCTCGGCGCGTCCCTACCAACGTCTCTAAAGCTGGCGTTGCGGAACCTAAAATTAACGGACAATTTTCTAATTCGGCGCGCCATTTGGCAACGGTGCGGGCGTGGTAGCAGGGCGCTGGTTGGTCTTGTTTGAAGCTGCTGTCGTGTTCTTCGTCGAGGATAATTAAGCCGAGGTGCGGTAATGGTGCGAAAATGGCCGATCGCGTGCCGATGACAATTTGTGGCGTTCCTGTGAGCATCTGCCGCCATGTATCGTAACGTTCGCCGTCGGATAGCCCGCTGTGGTACACGCAAATTTGCTCGCCAAACCGGGCGCGGAATCTGTCTGTCAGTTGCGGTGTCAACCCGATTTCCGGGACGAGCACGAGGGCGGATTTGCCACTGGCGAGGATTGGGGCGATCGCCTGCAAATACACTTCAGTCTTACCAGAACCGGTAACGCCGTGCAACAGCACTTGACGGAATCCCGAAAAACTGTTAATAAACCCTAAAGCTTCAGCTTGAAAACGAGTTAAAGTTTTCGGTGCATCGGGTAATTGAGCAATTCCGCGATCGCCCCTGAGAACTTCCCTTTGATCGATGACAACGCTACCTTTCTGTTCCAAATTTTTGACAACCGAAGCACCCGCGCTGCAAATTCTCAGCAAATCATTCATCCACATTTCACCGCCGCCGCGCCGCAAAACTTCCAATACTTCTTGTTGGCGCTTAGTTAAATCCGTGACAAAGGCGCTGGGGATTAATATCACTGCCGGTTTGAGTTGTGGTTTCGGAGGATTGGGCGGTTCTAAATAACTTTCTACCCAACCGCGTTGCAATAAATCTTTCAATCCCCGATAACTTCCCTTGACTTGGCGCTGAAGGTATTGCCAAGTGTAATCGCCCTTTTTTTGAGCTTGCAGCAATTGCAAAATTTGACTCGCGGCGGGATTCAAAAATGTTTCGGCATTTGGAGAAACAGCATCTTTAATTAACCGAATTCGGCGCACGGAACGGCTTAACAAACCGGGTGGCAGCGAAGCTCTAATTACTTGAATTAATGTTGTACAATAATAAGCAGATACTCGTTCGAGCAATTGCCAGTAAGTAGGCGGAAAAAAGCCCGTACTGACAACATCTTCGACATCTTTCACCCGCCCCGGATCTAAGTCTGCCGGCAGTTGAGAAACGAACCGAATTGCGATCGCCCCTACCTGTTGGCTGCCAAAGGGTACACTCAAAATATCCCCCGGCTGCACGTTCAATTCCGCAGGTAAGCGATAGGTAAATAACTTGTTTTCCTCCCCCGGCGAGTCCCCCGCGCCCCTGAAAGGAGAGTCCACCAACACCTCGATCCACTGTGCCGATGTGGTGGGGCGTTGCGGCGGTTGGCTGCTACCGTAGGATGCCCCGGCCTCTGCCGCGGAGGGGGTTAATAAACCAAAAGTGACAGTAGACATAGGGTTTCACATCAAACTAGGAGGAGCCGCGGTCATAGGGAGTTTTTATTATCCCTCAGTTTAGCTTATTAAGACTAAAATCCCTGAAAAATCTCGCTTCTAACTTAGTCTAGATCCCCCTAAATCCCCCTTAAGAAGGGGGACTTTGAGAATACTCCTGTCCCACCCCCTACTCCCCTTTTTTAAGGGGGTTAGAGGGGATATAGATCCTAATAGTCAGACAGCAGAGTGATAATACATTCGCAGCTCAAATTGACACACTTTGCTCGCGGCGCCGTTTCATTAGCCGATATCTGTAAATTAGTCAACTAAAAATATAGCCTTTCTCAAAAAAGTGAGGTATGCCCGCTAGTCTTATGCGGGTGCATCTGGTTTTTGAAGCCTGAAGAAGCATGACCGCATATAAGTTATTAGTTATAATCCCATATTGACGGAGGTCATGCTTCGCCCCTACGGATATATTTGCCTTGCGCCAGATGCACCCTCTTATGCCCTATGCCCTATGCCCTATGCCCTATGCCCTATGCCCCATGCCCATTAGTACCTCATCTTTCTGAGAAAGGCTACAGCTTAGATTAACTGCGGGATTTGGCGATCGGAATCTCGATCGCAAATTCAGTCCCTTCTCCCACTGTCGATATGCACTCCAACCTCCCGCCGTGTTTGTCCACCACAATTTGATAGCTAATTGATAGCCCCAAACCTGTACCTGTACCCACTGGTTTTGTCGTAAAGAAAGGGTCAAAAATTTTTGTTTTCACTGCGTCATCTATTCCCGGCCCATTATCCTTAATACTGATTTTTACCAAATTGTTTTTTGAAATAAATGTACTAATTATAATCTGACCTTGAGAGTGAGCTTGATGTTTTTGGGAATCGTGATTTTCGGGATTGTGCAAAGCATATATAGAATTACTCAAAATATTCATAAATACTTGATTTAGCTGCCCCGCATAACATTCAATGAGTGGCAAATCTCCATAATCTTTGACAATCTCAATCTCCTTAAAATTGGGTTTGGCTTTGACAGCACTCTGTAAAATCAAAAGCGTGCTATCAAGTCCTTGATGAATATTCACTGGTTTGAGGTCTGATTCATCCAAGCGAGAGAAATTTCGCAAACTTAGTACAATTTCACGAATGCGATTAGTACCCACTTTCATTGAAGACAATATTTTCGGCAGATCCTCGCCGACAAACTCCAGATCGCTATCTTCAATCAAATCTGCAATTTCCGCCTTAGGATTCGGATATTCCTGCTGGTACAAATCGATTAAACTTAATAGGTTGTGACTGTAGGTACTAACGTGAGAAAGATTGGCGTGAATGAAATTAACAGGGTTATTAATCTCGTGGGCTACACCAGCGATCATTTGACCGAGGGAAGACATTTTTTCTGTTTGAATTAGTTGAGCCTGGGTTTTCTGTAAATCTTGCAGAGTTTGTTTGAGTTGTTTAGATTGAGCAGTAGCAGTAGCCGCAAGTTTATCCTTAAGTTCTAAAATTTGACGCATTTCTGCCTCAGCGTGCTTGCGCTTGGTGATGTCAAAAATTACTCCGTCAAGCCAGAGAAGATCGCCGTTTTCATTAAATATGCCTTGACCTTTGTCTGACACCCATCTCACAGTCCTATCCGCTCTAATAATGCGGTACTCGATGATATAATCCCGTTTTTTCAAGATTCTTTTATCGATAATCTTCTGTACCATTGCTGCATCTTCAGCATGGATGATACTGTTAAAACTTCGCACTCGATTGTCAATAAAATCGGTGGCGGAGTAGCCCGAAATATCTGCGATCGCATCACTGATAAACTCGATCGTCCAGTCGGCATCGAATACCCATCGATAAACCGCACCCGGGAGATTGGAAACCAAGCTTCTGAAACGTTTCTCGCTGTCTTGGAGCACCTCCGTATCAGACTGAATGCGATCGCCCATTTGGTTAAAAGCGGCCGCAATCTGAGCAAGTTCATCAGATCCTCCCAGTTGCGCGCGCGCGTCCAATTTTCCTTGGCTGAAGCTATTGCTCGCTGCTACCAGCCTCGCAGCCCGCCCTGTCAAGGTTTTATCAAAAAACAACCAGACAATTATGCAAAATACAGCTAACCCAATACTCGTTTCGGCCGATCGCTGCAAAGTATCTGCATAAGATTGCTGCTTGAATAACAAAATATCATACTCTACCAAAAGAATGCCGACTCTCGAAGGACGAACTTCTCCCGGCTGGGCCCCCAACAAAACCGGATAAATTGCCCAGGTACTCTCTTTATTTTGAGCAAGCTTGACTTCTCCTGACATCTTTTCCCGAACTTTGAAAAATTCTTCTGGCAAATAGTTAGGTAACGAGATTTCGGCGATCGGGTGATTCCGCAATTCGTAACGGGTTGCCAAAATTACTCGGTTATTTTCATCACAAAGCAACGCTAAGCGGATATTTCGCTCGCTACCCAACTTGCTAATTGCGATTTCCACTTGCTCAACATCTCCTCTGCGGTACAAATATTCCAGCATTCCTGAGATTTGATTTGCAGAAAACTTTAAATCGTTAATTCCTTTTTCTTCTTGCCGCCGATACGACTGATGTACCTCTCGTTCAAAAGAAAATAAACCCAGCAAACTGCCGAAAGTCAACAGGATTAAAGGAATTGATAAACGTAGAGAAAAAGGGAATTGTTTCATAGTTAGAAATGATATAAATTTGAGTTCCTAGATTGTTGTTGCTAATTTCAACCCAAAATATGCAAATCAATAGTCACTTAAAACTCATATTTGTTCCCGACTAACTAGAATTATAATCGATCAATATTTCACTTTCTTGACCAATCTGTCGTCCAACAAAGGAGCAGGATTTACAGCTTTTGGCAGCAACTTGTTTTCTAGCATCACTTGAGACAATCGCTTGACGCCATTCAGCAATGACGGATCTGTTTTCCCTAGTAACTTTTGATTTTCTTGGAGGCTTGGACTGCTCAGCCCTTTTAAAGATTCTAAGAATTGTTCTGGAGTCACTCCTGTGCGGGGAGCGATGCGAATAGCAGCATCCTGGGGATTTTTTGTCAAGTAATCTAGGGCACGAAACCGACCGTCAACTAAAGCCTGCAAAGCCTTGGGCTGCTTGTTAATTACATCGTCGCGTACTATCAGAACATCGACAATTTCACCGGGGATTTGCGAACTATCAAACAGTTGTTTTGCGCCTACTGCTAGCAGCTTTGTCCGAGCATATCCAAAGGTAACAACAGCATCTACCTTTCCATCTTTAAAAGCTCGTTCATGTTCCGATACTCCTAAAGAAACAATTTTGATATCTTTAGGTGACATACCTTTTTGTTCTAAGGCACGGGTAATTATGAATGCTCCTAGTGCAGTAGATTCGACGCCTACTGGTCGGTTTTTTAAGCCTTGCAAATTTGGAATCTCTGGTTTGCCGAGAATCACATCCCCACCGTTAGAAAAATCCATTACAACTACAATCTTTACGTCGGGATTGGTTGCTGCCAATACCAAAGCTTGGTCGATGGATATGCCCGCTGCTTCAATTTCTCCATTTCGATAGGCTCGTACCTCTTCTGTACCTGAAGGGTAATCTACTAATCGAATAGGAGTATTGTCATAGTACCCTAAACTGCGAGCCAAGTACAGAGTTTCATAGCCAGGCCAAACATTGGCACCGACTCGCAAAGGGGCTTCTGCTTTCGTGCAACTAGCTAATATCACTGTACACAGGGTGACTGTCGCAATGCCAAGCATAAAGCTTTTTAGTTTCCGGCTCACTTTTTTCCAAAACTTGAGGTCAAACATCAGAAGATTTTTCAGCATATACTTAGGTAAGCTCCTGCTTATTGATTAGTAAATTATACTTGTTGGTCAGCACTTAAGTTCAGGTGGTGCGATCGCCAATATTGACCAATATATTCAATATAAACACCGATCGCCAACTTCTAGCAGCGACTTGAAAGTGAATAATTGCCCTGCAACAAATAACCTGTGACCAACAACTTTGTAGCCAACCTGCGTGGGTACAAGTATTAACACCAGTTTTATAAAGTTTTGCGATAAAAGTATTCGTAGGATGTGTCGCTTGCGATAAATTACTGGCATTGAATTGCAAATCTGATAGCGACGCACCTTACCCATCGGGTAGAGCAAGCCCAACAATTGTTTTGTAGCACGATTTGTTATAAATGATATGAATAGCATTGCGATCGAGTTTTGCGATAAAAGAAGTGTTGGGAAAGAGTGAAACGGATGATTATTTACACCGCAGAGAGTTTGTCAGGTGCGTCGCGGTGAGATTGTGGATATGCAAGTTGAGGTATCCCAATGCCAAATGCCCTGTTTGCCAAATGCCCTGTTTGCCAAATGCCCTGTTTGCCCAATGTCCATGAGTACCTCATATGGGAGATGGAAAGGCTATAACTCCCATGTGTCGATCGCACTTACACACCAGCGCCATTTTATGGTAGGAATTAATACTTGCGAGAAAATCGACACAGCAGTTCACATTGGGAGAGTATTGAATGTCAGGTAGCGAAGTCCGTGCAGACTTTTGGATGAGCGAGTACATTACCCCTTGGGATATTTACGTTCACGGCATCATCGGCGTGCTCGCTTACAAAAAAACTGCCTACCAGGAAATGTACGTAGTTCAAACCGGCACCTACGGTAAAGGCTTAGTTTTGGACGGCAAATGGCAATCTTGTACAGGCGACGAGTTTCTGTACCACGAACCCCTCGTGCACCCAGCCATGATTGCTCACGGTTCGCCCAAAAAAGTGCTAGTTCTCGGCGGTGGCGAAGGAGCTACAATTAGAGAAGTGTTGCGCTGGAAAAGTGTTGAAAAAGTAGTGATGGTAGATATTGACGGCGAAGTAGTAGAAGCTTGCCGCGAACACCTGCCAGAAATGCACCAAAACGCCTTTGACGACCCCCGTTCCGAAGTAGTAATCGGCGACGCTTTGGACTATTTAGACAACACAGATAACGATTGGGATATTGTGATTTCCGACTTATCCGATCCCATTGAAGAAGGGCCATCTTTCCAGTTGTTTACCAAGGAGTATTTTGAGAAAGTCCGCAAAATACTGTCACCTAACGGGTATTTCGTAGTGCAAGCGGGCCCAGTTTCTCCAGCAGAAATGAAAATGCACGCCCGCATTGTCAACACCCTGAAATCGGTTTTCCCCAACGTTCAATCCTGCACCAGCTTTATTTCTACCTACGGAGCTCCTTGGGGTTTTGCGGTAGCTTCCAGCCAAGAAATAAACACGCGGCCAGAACCTGAAGTTACCGACAAATTGCTCGCCGACAAAACAATTGGTGGGTTGCGGATGTTAGACGGGATTACACTGTTGGGACTGATGCAAGTTCCCGGTCACTTACGAAAAGTAATCGCCGAGGAAACCGAAGTTTACACGATCGCAGCACCGCCTAAATTTTTCGGGAAAGGGTCTGTCGGTCAGTGAAGTTAAATTGAAAGAGAAAAGTCGTTTGGAGTAACTCACATGGGCAGTTTAATCCGCATAGTCGCTGCAATTTTTATTCCCCCGCTGGGCGTATTTTTGACCGTCGGAATTGGAGGTGATTTTTGGATCAACCTGGTTCTGACATTTTTGGGATTTATTCCCGGCGTTGTTCACGCTATTTGGGTAATTGCCAAGCACGATCGGGGCTAGGTTGATATCAAAAAGACCTGTAAGGGCGGGTTCACAAACAATATCTGTCAGCAGCGCAGGGAT